>JAIRTV010000536.1 GCA_031254675.1 Planctomycetaceae bacterium
AATTATCCTGCTCTTTTGTAGGGACATACAGTCATTGTGTCTCTACAAGCGACGATGTTTCAAAAAGTAGGAGATGTTTTACTCGAAGAGTTTTCATCCGTCATCGCGTTGACGATAAGCGACTTGACGACCAAGTTGATAACCGTACATCAAACTGTCAAAATCCATCTGTTGTTTATTATTACAAATATATTATTAATTCAAATAAAAATTCCACTTGCAACACAAATCAAAAAACATTCGTCCAAAAAATATCGGGGGAACTTCCAACTCACATCACGAAAAAATTTTCCATTGCGGGGTATCTTGTCGGGAATTATTTTTTTTGTTATGATAAATATTGTTTGAATTTTTATTTGTGTTTCTGGATTTGTTAAAAGTTTATTGTTGTCAGGACAACGATCTGAGAATATGTTACCGATTATTAAACGACGTTCGATCCGTTTTATCATGTGGACGGCATTGGCGATTTTGTTTCTGTTGGTTTTTTTGTCGGCTCTTGCGGGGCATTACGCTGTCAGTTTGTACAAAAAACAAGTTCGTGATATTGCCTGGCGAGCCAATGTTCTTCCGGTTGCCGTCAAACTAAGCGGTTACGTCAGCGAACTACGAACGATTCTCAGCGAATTTCGTGATGTTCGCCGAACACGGTTACGATTATCACCGCTTGACACTCCCGATGATCGGGCAATTCTCGAAGCAAAATTCAAAAAACCATTGTTCGGTCTCGAACAGGCTTACCGAGAATATCAACAATTACTGAATGATCGTGTTACCGAAATTGCCGCCGAAGATGATTTCAAACAAGAATTTTTAACCGTTGAGAAAATTCGAATCGCCTTAAACACATTGACGCTTACCCTCACGCAAAACGAAAACAGAATTACCGATACCACGCTTGACGATATTGACCGCCAACTCACACAACTCCAACAACTTGCCAATACGTTGCCCAATTACCTCCACGAAGAACTCAAAATCTATTCCCAAACCATGAAACACCGCGCACATTGGCTCAACGCTATTGCGATTATTTCCGTAACTACTTCGGCGGTATTAACATTTTTGTTGATTCGTATTTCGTACATTTGGATTTTCAAACCGCTTGGTCAATTGATTGAAGGTTCGCGTAAGATTGCGGAGGGAACGTTTCAATATCGTATTCGGTTGCACACTCAAGACGAAATGGCGGAATTGGCGGAAGCGATGAACCGAATGACACAACGATTTGAAGATATTCGCAATGATCTTGATAACCAAGTTCGGGAACGATCTCGTGAATTGGTTCAAAGTGAACGTCTTGCCAGTGTTGGATTTCTTGCCGCTGGTGTGGCACACGAAATCAACAATCCACTCATGGCAATTTCAACATGCGCCGAAGTGTTACAACGACGAATTGTTTCCGAATCAGATCAGAACAAATCCGATGCCGATAAAACAGAATATACAAAACATTATCTCAAAATGATTCAAGATGAAGCGTTTCGTTGCAAAGGTATTACAGAAAAATTATTAAATTTTGCCCGATCAGAACGACGCGAACGTCAACGTACTGATTTTGTTCCGCTTATTACCGATATTGTCGAAATGACGCAGCAACACGATGCGTTCAAACGGAAAGAAATACGGTTGGATTTACCGAAATCGTTGGAAATTACAGTTAATCCGCAAGAAATCAAACAAGTCGTTCTCAATCTGCTCACAAACGCCCTACACAGTACCAACACAAACGGATTAGTTACAATAAAACTAAGACAAGAAAAAACGCACGCATTACTGACGGTTGAGGACAATGGTATCGGTATGGATGAATCGGTGTTGAAAAATATTTTTGAACCGTTTTTTACTTGCCGTGAACAAGGGCAAGGAACAGGTTTGGGACTTTCCATTACGTACAGAATTATCGAAGACCACCACGGACACATCAAAGCGTTCAGTCAAGGACTTGGTTACGGATCAACATTTGTTGTTGAATTGCCAATTGATGTTCCATAATAAGAATAAACCGTTTCGACTACTTTTTTGAAAAGTTGGTAATAGCTTCTGTGGAATTTTCGTTTCTTTTCAGGTAGGCAACCCTTCGGCGAAACATCACCCACCTTTGAGACAACTTTCGGCAAACAAGGGGCAAGTCGGCTATCGCCGACATCTGTTTGGTGGGTGATGTTTAGCCGAAAAATCACAGCCTCTGTTTTCGGACGGCCATTTGTGTTGCCGAGCGGTTTGGAATTTGATTTCCTGCCGAAAACAGGGGCTAATCGGCTTTCGCCGATGTGATGTTTCGGCGAAACATCACCCACCTTTTTAGTTGATAGTGGAAAGTTGATAGTGGAGAGTGTCGCATGCGGAATTTTCACCACAAAACGATAATTCCGCTTGCGACACTCTCCACTCTCCACTATCAACTATCAACTACAAGGGGCTAATCGGCTTTCGCCGATGTGATGTTTCGGCGAAACATCACCCACCTTTTAGTTAATAGTTATGAGTTAATAGTGAATAGTTCGCAAGCGGAATTATACCGTTTTGGCAATAATTCCGCTTGCGGCATTTCAACTATTCTCTATTCACTACTAACTATTAACTATTTTTTTTCTCTATTGCTTGATTCTGAGCAACCAACCGATTATAATTTATCCCTGGTTTTTGGTTCCATAGAACTAAGGTTTGGTTCCATGGAACTAAGGTTTGGTTCCGTGGAACCAAGGTTTGGTTCCGTGGAACCAAAGTTTGGTTCCGTGGAACCAAAGTTCGGGTCCGTGGAACGAAGGTTTGGGTCCGTGGAACCAAGGTTTGGTTCCATGGAACTAAGGATTGGGTCCGTGGAACCAAGGTTCGGTTCCATGGAACCAAGATTTGGTTACACGGAGCTAAGGTTTGGTTCCATGGAACCAAGATTTGGTTCCGTGGAGCTAAGGTTTGGTTACACTGAACAGAACGTTGGCTCTGTTCAAGAGAAATTCCATATTAAGGAATCAAAATAACACTTCTAAGAATCAACACTAAACGGAAAGGAGAACAGCAATGCCAGACTACATTCCGAGAGCCGATGAGAAGTTTTTAGAATGGGCGGCTAATCTTATTGATTATGCGATTGCCGCGAAGACTCGATTTCACATCGCCGACGATGTTTTGGTTGGGGTTCGGAATTTGGAGAACACCTTCGCAAACGCCTTGCACAAGGCAAATCTCCCCAATCGCGGGAAAACCGACGTTTTGCTCAAAAACGAAGCCCGAAATATCTTAAAACAGACCTTGCGGCAATTCGTCAAATCTTATTTGATTTACAATCCGCTCGTCAGTAATGAAGACAAAATCAATATGGGGTTGCCGTTGCACAACATCAAACCGTCCCCAATTCCTCCACCCACAACCTATCCCGAAACAGAAGTCGATTTGTCGGTTATTCGACAGGTTCACATTCTGATTCACGAACACGGAAAACTAAAACAGAAGAAACCGTATGGGGTTCATGGTTGGGAGTTGCGTTGGGAAATACTGGACACCCCACCACAATCCATCAACGAAATCCGAAACTCCGAATTTTCCACAAAAGGACATCATTCGCTCTTTTTTGACGAAAATCAACGCGGGAAAATGATCTATTTTTGCGTGCGTTGGGAAAACAACAACGGAAAAAAAGGACCCTGGAGCGAAATCCACAACACCGTTATCCCCTAAACAATCAACAAAAATAACACAACCCTTTGCCGGCAATTCTCACAAAATCACCAGCAATTCTATTCAGAAAATACTTCTCAATATCACTTCCCAATTCGCCGAAAAGCATGACAAATAAACATCGCCCCACTCAATCCGTAATAACACTGTCTCAGAACATTGTCCGTTTAAGACCACAACTCTTGATGACGATAACTAAATATTATAATCATTTCCAAAAACAGGTTAGATAAACGGGTTAAACAAATGTTGTCTTTGCCAACCATTTCCTACGGAAAGCAAAATGACTATCCGCCTTTTGCTTTTTTTCACAAACAGACGCCTTTTGAGTTATTGAATATGATTGATCCTCCTTCCGTCATGCGTTTCACACGCCCGTTGCCCTACGGTGCCATCTTACACGACAACGGCGTCCAATTCGTCGTGGTCAGCCGACTCGCAAACGCCATGAAACTGCTTTTGTATGACAAAATCACCGATTTAGAACCCTCTGATGTTATTCAGTTCAACCGCGAAGAAAACCGTTGGGGGCACGTCTGGTCGTTGTTCGTCAAAGGCTTGCAAGCCAAACAACTCTATCATTTTCAAGCAGAAGGTCCATTCGAACCCGAAAAAGGTCTCCGCTTCGATGGTCGCGCCCGCTTAATCGATCCTTACGCCAAAGCATTAGCCGGCACGTTTTTACCTTCTTCGGACGGTCTCATTCGACCACCAAAATGTGTTGTCATTGACGACGACGATTTCGATTGGCGCGGTGACCGCCATGTTCGGTACGATCTCTCCAAGTCAATCATCTACGAACTTCATGTTCGTGGTTTTACGCGGTCGCCCTCCAGCGGAACAACTCATTCCGGCACCTATCTCGGTCTAATCGAAAAAATTCCGTATTTGCAAGAGTTGGGGATTACGGCTGTCGAGTTAATGCCAATCCACGAATTTCCCATCAACGCTTGCGACGGCAAAGAACCACAAATCAAAAATTATTGGGGATACGACACAATGGCGTTTTTCGCCCCGCATCGCGGTTACGCTTACAGCAAAGAACCCGGCGCCCAAGTTCGCGAATTTAAGGAAATGGTTCGCGCGTTTCACCAAGCCGGAATCGAAGTGATTCTCGACGTCGTGTTCAACCACACTTGCGAAGGAAACGAATTCGGTCCCGTTCTCAGCTTCAAAGGATTAGATAACCAAATCTATTACATGCTCGACCGCGGACAATACTACAAAAATTACAGCGGTTGCGGAAACACCGTCAATGGGAATCATCCAATTGTTCGGGAAATGATCTTTAATTGTCTTCGGCATTGGGTTCACAATTATCATATTGACGGATTCCGTTTCGATCTGGCGTCAATTCTGAGTCGCGACCAGTCCGGAAACCTACAAGCAAACCCACCGTTAATCGAACAAATTTCGGAAGACCCGCTGCTCGCAGATACAAAAATTATTGCGGAAGCGTGGGATGCCGCAGGAGCCTATCAAGTCGGTTCGTTTGGAGTGTACGGTCTGGGGTCGCTACGCTGGGCTGAATGGAACGGAAAATATCGCGATGATATTCGACGTTTCTGGCGCGGCGACCAAAATATGACCGGAGCCTTGGCTACCCGGATTTCCGGTTCAAGCGATTTGTATTCGCACAGCGGACGACGCCCCCAAAATAGTATCAATTTCGTCACCGCACACGACGGATTCACCATGAACGATCTCGTTTCGTATAACTACAAGCATAACGATGAAAACAACGAACAAAACCGCGACGGCGAAAATAATAATTGCAGTTGCAATTACGGAACCGAAGGACCAACCACAAATCGCGAAATCGAATCCGTACGAAATCGCCAAGTCAAAAACATGATGGCAACACTGTTACTAAGTCAGGGCGTGCCAATGTTATCTGCCGGCGACGAAGTTCGCCGAACACAACGAGGCAATAACAACGCCTATTGTCAAGATAACGCCATTTCTTGGTTCGATTGGCATCTTCTCAAAAGGCATGGCGATATTCGGCGTTTTGTTCGGGAACTTATTCGGTTTCGAAAAAGAGAAATCATGGTGCGTCAACCTTATTTCATGACAGGGCAACCAAATGTGCCGGGTGGTTTGCCGGATATTAGTTGGTATGGTGCGCTTGGGGGAGCCGTGCCTTGGAACAATAGTCTTGATCGTAGTTTAACTTGTTTGATTGCGGCTGTGCCGTCAACAGCAGAACATGCGGGTTCGTTGTATCATCTTTTGATGATGTTCCATGGCGGTTGGGAACCGCGCGAATTCTATTTTCCGGCGGTGTGTCAAAACTTTTCGTGGCGATTGTTTGTGGACACTTCGTCCGCGTCTCCCAGCGATATCTTCCCCGAAGGAACCGG
>JAIRTV010000569.1 GCA_031254675.1 Planctomycetaceae bacterium
TTGGAAACATCAATACCGATAATGGATTGATAGGGTTGAGTTTTTGAGTTCATGTGATTACAATAATGGTAAATGTCTCTTTTAGGATGAAAAAACTCATCCTTGCTATTCGCGGTCAATTTGTTAGGAATGCCGCTTGCAACTGTACGAGTTACAAATATCGTGTCGTGGGCTACATGCTGTTTACCGTTCTTCGGAACAAGGGGCTATCGTAGTCCCACGACCATTTATATTATAGGTTACATTTTAACTTATTTTTATTGAATTTTGCCGCTTAAGCGGCAAAATTCAATAAAAATACTCAAACAATATAAACATACAAGGGGCTAGTCGGCTATTGCCGACGTGATGTTTCGGCGAAACATCACCCACCTTTGAGGAAACATCATCACCTTTGAGACAACTTTCTGTAAACAAGGGGCAAGTCGGCTATCGCCGACGCGACCGTGGATGAAAATCCTTCGGCGAAAGGTCGCCCACCTGAAAAGAACGGTTGCCCACCTAAAAAGAACGGTTGACTCCTGAAAAGAAAAGGCGGATAGCCAGGTAATAGAAAGCGACGCAAGCAATTAACTTTCCATTCCCAACTATCCACCAAAATCGTTTTGTCTGCACCAAAAAACAAGAGCGTCAATCAGACAAACCATTTCGGTAACGCAACCTTTGATGCTTTCGAATACAACGTGAAATGTTCCGAATTGACATTCGGAGCCGTCGTTGTCCCATTATCGGGTTGACCGTAATAAACATCAACCCGAATCTGGACACTCAAACCTTTGACATTACCGAAATTCGTGTTATTAATAACGAGTTGACTGAAAATTGTCGCAAACGTTACTGTTCCGGTAAGATCGGTCACTTTCTTATCTGTCGAAGATGTTTTCGTCGGATCCGAAGTTATTGTTGCCGCAACCGTTTTGGCTCCGAGCAATTGACCAGTGGCTTTGTCCGCTTTAGAATCCACCGACGTAATTAACGTATAAACGTACAACGGATCACCAGCTCCTTGCGGTTGCAATGAACCAAGCACTTTTTTGGCAGGAGCCGCCAACGCATCAACACGCGCCATGGAATTACCAACCAATTTCAAACCAAACTCCGAATTGCTATCCAAAGCGAAACCGTTTTTGGTAATTGTTGCAAGAGGAACCGCCGCCGTTTTAACTTTCACTTCCTTACTCGCCACTGTTTTCGTTACGTCACTCCAGCCATTATTATAAGCAGCATCTGTCGTCACAATACGGAAAAAGTATTGAGAATTGGGACTGAGTTTTGTAATCTCAATTGTTCCCGTAACAGCAACCGGATCAGTACCAGCACCAGTATAAACTTTGGCAGCGTTCCAATCGGCTTTGCCTTTGGCATCAACAACATTCGTGTATTCAAGATAATGGGAACCTGTAGGAATTCCAGCTTTCGGCGCAACAATTTCTACTTTAACGGAATTTATTGTTGTGGCTTTGGTGTCGGCTTTTAATGTCGCGCTAACGAAATTAGCAGCGTTAATAGTTATGATTTTTCCTTTGGAAAGAGTCCCGGGAACCGAGCCAACCGTCTGAACTGTTACCGTATATTTCGCTTTCGGAGTCAAATTGGCTCCAATAACACCTGTTGTCCCATCAAGTTTAAGCTCTTCCGAATTTCCTGTTGCCGAAATTGTTGTTGTTCCCAAAACTGCTTTATTAGCGTCCATGATAGTAACAACATAATTCGTTCCCGCAGTTGTACCAGAAATCGTAATGGTCGCTTCCGTTCCCTGCTTGACCGCAACAGTAACATTATCGCTAACCGCCGCCGCTTTAGCAACCGTAACGCCGGTTCTTGTTGCTCCGACACTGACCTGCTCCACTCCCGAAGCATTCCAGGTCGTCGCGTCTTGCGCCGTGGTGTAGGTAACAAGTGCCTCAACTTTGAAATCGTACTTGGTATTCCAACGAAGATTCGCAAACTCCGCTTCAGTAGCTCCCGCCGCCACATAAAGCACTTCCGAAATTCCGGCATTAACACCGTTTTTAATCGTAGCAATAACACGATAACCAGTAACTGCATACTTAAAATCAGTCGCTGTCGTTGGAGCCGACGAACCAGAAGTACCCGCAAAATGATCCGTTGCGGCTGTCCATTTGACAACGTACTTGTTTTTAACAGTATTATCCGCGTTAGCCGTTACGTTTTTGACATCATTCGCTACCGGATAAACATTGGTAGCATCTGTTGCCGTTACGTCTGCGGTGATCGTCGCAACCGTCGCAGCAATCGTTCCCGTATCAGAAATCGTTCCGTCTGCGCCAACAGCAAAAGCATAAACATAATCTGTTGCCGCTGCTTTTAAGTTTACTGTTGTAGCACTACCGGTAGAAGAGATCGGTACATAAATCAAATCAGCAAAGGAAACATTGGCTTTGTCAGGAACAGCATTTATTGCTGTTACGCCAACGTAAAATCCAACCGTTGCATTGGTACTACCGGTACCAGCATTTAACGTAACCGTTGTTCCGCCGGGAGTATTCGCCAACGCCGCCGTAGTTGGTGCAAGCGGTGACGCCGGAGGCACTATTGCCGAGCCGGTAACCGTACCAGTATTAACGTAGGTCGGCGTCGAAGCAATCGTCTGCGTGGCAATCGGAGTTACGACAACTTTGATTCGTGTATCTTTGGCAAGTTTGGCATCGCTTCCGTCACCCAACGTTCCCGCAGCAAAAGCGTCAGCAATTTCCTGCGCAATTTCCAATTTCGAACCAGGATTAACCGTACGAGTAATCGTATTCGTTCCATCAGAAAGCGTAACCGTATAACCGCCAGTATAATTCGCAGGAGCTTTCCATGTTACTTTAACACCAGCAGGCTTGGCTCCGCTCCCTTTAACATAAGTCGCTTTGACATCAGTCGGCTGACCAACCGTTACATCGGCAGCGTTGCCTGCTTTTTGCGTTGCAAATGTACCGGAAGTAACAATAACTCCCGTTTTGCTGGTCGTTGCGGTTTTATCTGCCGGATCAGTCAACGTCAAATCAGTTGTAACAGTATATTTGTAAACCTGATCCGCTGACAACCCCGTAAGTGTACATGATGTTTTTGTTCCAGCATCAACCGTTTTGATGAAAACATCAGTACTATCAAAAATATTAACACTGTACTTGGCATTCTTTACCAACGTAGCCTTCCAACCGTCATTGGGATCGCCTGCATTGACATATTTTGTCGGCTTTCCCCAAGTTATTGTTACCTGACTGGTTGTCAAACCACTCGGCGTCACAATCGAATCCGTTAACGCATTACCATAAACCGGAGTAGATGGTGCCGTCGTTGAATCAGAACCATTCGGATCTTTGGATGATGTTACTTCGGTCGCTGTCCAATCACTACTCAAATCTTTGGCTTTATCTGTAAAGCTCGAAGAATCAGCCGTGATTACTCGAATTTTAACCGCAGTACCATTCGCTAAACCGGTAATTGTTATATTTACATTTGTGTTCGCAGTAAATTGACCAGAAGTATTTGTGCCCACAGCATCAATCCAAGAATCCGGTGATGCACCAGAAGCATTTTCATACTGGACTAAATAGTGATCGGACGCCGCTGATTGTAACGTAAACGAAATTTGGTTTGCAACCGTCGATTGAACATTACTTACTGTAACTGTCATACCAGCCGATTCAGTACCAATACCTTGCGATACCGTTGTAACAGTATTTTGAACAAAATCAGGAACCGAATACTCGTCAACACCCAACGGATTAACACTGAGTAATTCCCGATTTTCGAGTGATTCCATCGCTAAAATTCGTTTCGAAAATTTGTTTTTCGAGAGTTTCTTCGCGGAAAAATTTGTTGTCATGGAAAATTCTCCTTATAGTTAATTGGAAAAAATATTTAATAGTGGAGAGTGGATTTAGATTAGATAGTGACGCAAGCGTAATTTTTCATTACTTTTTCACTATTACCTATTAACTAGTAACTTCCCACTAAAAATCACCCCAACAATTGAGGCAATTGGAAACGCAACTGATCAAGTAAATAACGGAGTGTGGATCGTGGATAATAGAATGTGACGCAAGCAAACTATTTTAGACTTTCCGCAAAAAAAAACTCCGCCAAAAATTTGTAAAACCTTTTCAAAAAAGGACGATTCAGGACATTGGCAAACTACATTATATCTAATTGATTTGACCGTTGCCGAAACGACTTAATCTCTTGTATTTTGCCGATCCAGCGTAATGTTTTCAATTCTACTTTACGGTATATCTGTTGTCAACCAAAAAAGTTTCCTAACAATACAAAATCGTCTGAATTTGTTAAAGTTCCGTATGACGCATGCAACTTATAACAATTCTAACAGTTTAGCCGTTAGGAATCAGATTATTGAATGGACTACGAATTGAAAATAGACAATGTTTACGCTTTTTCGGAAAATCGAATGTTTTTCCCCGAATTAACTTTCTTATCATTATAGAATCGGGCAAAATATCACAATATAGACAAAATAGAGAAAATATAACATCAGTTAATGTTAAAATATTCTGAATGTATCGCTTTTTTATTTTATTCCGGTTAGTAGAATCCGATAAATTTTATCAGAGGAATCGATTTTTATTGGAGTTGAGTTCAAAGAGACTTTTTGCCATATTTTATTATTTCACATCTTGATTCATTTCGCTAAAAAGTGTATTCTTTCCCAACTAGTGAAATCGACTATCTCGTTACATTTCCGTAATTTGTTTTACAACAAGTAGTTAAGTTCAAAACGAATCGTCATGGATTTCCTGGTAACCCAATCGAAAATTCAAATGCGTTTACATTTTTTTTCCCAATTCTTTTTCCTCGTCGGAATTTTTTTCCTATTTTGCGTTGGTGAACAGTTGGTTTTGGCTCAAAATGATCCATTCCTGTCGCCTGAAAAAGTTCCGTTTCCTTTTGCCCAAAATTCGGATCAGGAAACGACAACATCGGAAAAAGATATTCCTGCTGATCAGACTCCAACTGTTCCGATTCCGCCGGACACTTTTGCCAATCATGATGAAGGTTACGTTCCCAACATTTATTACCGAATTGCTCCTGATCCACCGTTGATACTTCGCCCGCGTTACCGTAGCAATTCTGCCGGTAATTCCGCTCATAGCGCTGCCAACACCAACAATACTATTGCCGAAAAACAGTCCGGAAAATCTCAAAAATCAAATCAATCCAACAAAATAGCCAATCAATCAAAAAAAGGCGATAAACCTGATAAAACGAATCATTCGGATGAATTTAATCAATCTGATGCGAACGATTCCTTGTCTCCGATTCGTCAGGTTTCGGCAAGCGATGCGCCGGCTCCACCAACAGAATCTATTGCCGAATCCACGACCGAATCTAATGTTGATTTCCGCGTTTCTCCCATTGCTACAGCTGCTTCCTTGCTAAAATATCCCATTTCCTTAACTCCTCAAAAGAAAAAATTCTCAAAAAATTCTGATTCGACGGCAAGCCAACAAGAATATCCACACAATCCTTACACTGTTAATAATGCGCATAGTTGTGATGATTTGAGTTGTGGCGAGAGTGGTTGTTCTTCTCATTCGTTGTCGGGAATTTTCCAACATTTGAGCGAACAAACCGTAAAACGTGGAGTTTGTCATTGTTGTGGTTTTTCGCGATGTATTAACAAGACGGTTGGGGCGTGGTATTACGATGGTTGGCTTAATGTTGGGGCGTTTATGAATACGCATTACCCTGAAAACCGCCATAATACACCTCTTTATTACAATGATCGCAATGCGGAAATGGTTGTGAATCAGCTTTATTTTACGTTGGGGCGTCGTATTGATTTGCGTGGTGGGCGTTTTGATTTTGGTGGACGTATTGATTTCCTTTATGGCACGGATTATTTTTATACGAGTTCGCTTGGTCTGGAAACTCACCGTTACAATTATATCTTTGCCGATCAACCCACACTGGAACCATTGGAAGCCAATTTGCATTGGAATTCAAACTCAGGCACACGCCGACTGGGAACGGTTTCGCTTTACGGATTGTCCTTGCCGCAAGCTTACGCGGAGATGTTTATTCCGTTTGGCAATGGTATTACGGTGAAGGCGGGGCATTTTTATTCGGGAATGGGTTTGGAATCGGCGATGTCGCCGAACAATTTCTTCTATTCCCATTCGTACAGTTTTATGTATGGTTCGCCGACCACCTTGACCGGAATCACCGCAACCGCGAAACTTTCGTCTCGTTTTTCGGCGATGTTGGGATTTTCGCGTGGTTGGAATATTTTTGAGAAATCAAACGACAAGTTAAGCGGACTTGCCGGACTTGCATGGCAAAGTTTTGACAAACGCACCGCTCTTTCTTTTTTGGTTCATTCCGGCGAGGAATCGTTCCGAAACGGCGACAATCGAACGAATTACGCTTTGACATGGCAACATCAATTGTCACCGCATTGGCATTACGCTCTGGAACATACATTCGGTTACGAAAAAAATGGAGCCGCATTGAATTTGCTCGATGGAACAAGAGGAACCGCACGCTGGTACTCGTTTGCTCAATATTTGCAATGGAAGTGGAGTGAACGATTTGCGTTGGGGTTGCGGGGCGAATGGTTCCGCGACAACGGGCAAGCCAGAATTCAGAAAGATTTTGTGGATTCTTCTTATTTCCGGTTGGAGGGTAACGATTATTTCCAAATTACTTTGGGAGCCAATTGGAAGCCAACTCGTTATATGACAATCCGTCCTGAAATTCGTTACGATTGGTCAAATGTTGTTGTTACCGACGCCGCAACCGGCAACCAAACCGGTATCTACAGCAACAATAAAAAGCAAATGTTAAGTTTTGCTCTTGACGGTATTTTCCGATTCTAAAAAGTGGAATATTTCCTAAGTTCTTTTTTTCGTGTTTTCCGTGTTCAATATTTTTTTGAACGCAGAATACAC
>JAIRTV010000587.1 GCA_031254675.1 Planctomycetaceae bacterium
TTCAAATCGTTTAAAAATGGTGTAACAACCTTACCATTAAATTCACGATCAAGAATCGTAAAATCAAGACTTTCGACTTGAACAGCAACAATTTGACGCGGAATTTTAAGCGGGGTTTCTAACGGAGTTAATCGATCTGTTTGTGGTTGTTTCAATGCTTCTTGACAAATGAATGATTCACTTTTGAGAAAAAATTCTGCCGTCCAAACCGGCGTGTAACCGTAAATAATCGTCAAATCACCCGTTTCTTTGTAACTAATTAAATTACGAAATGCGAGATCGTTGAAAGAGGTAAATACTACCATTTGTGCAATATAAACAAGAAGGCAGAATCCACTTCCCGCTAAACGAAATCGAAACGAAAAAGACGACCTTCCCGTCAGAAAAAGAAAAACACCACAAAGAATTACTATTGCTAAAAATAAAAAGAACGTCCCTAACGGAATTAACGCAACAATCGCACTCGTTGCGGCGACTCCTTCTTGAAAATTGTTAAAGAGTGAAAGGATGCTCATTGTTTCGTGAAAAGTCCGCGCGTAAATAATCAGATTAACACCACAAACCGCACTCAAAAAAATCAAAAATAAAACCACAATTCGCGGAAAAGCTAAAACAAAAAACGATACAAATAAAAAATCAAATGCAACACGAACCAAAAATTTCTGAAACACCCAGTCATGAAAAAAACTCGGACAAAATGATGCCCCCTGAACATAAAGAAGCATAAACGTCCAAAGAATAATTACAATTCCTGTACAGAAACACCAGCGTTTCTGGCAAAGTTGTCTCGCTATTGATAGAATTGCAAAAAAAATATTACATGTCTTTTTTGTGTTTTCGTGATTTGTCATTGTCCGACGAAACAAAGAACTGTTACAATTCTTTACTGTTTTTAAAATATTGCTTGATGGTATCAGTAAAAACCCTATAATTGAACTTTTGCAAAATCGGATTTGATCCTAAAAAACGCAGAGCGAAACATTGCTATATTTTGCTTGTTGTATTTTGCATCGACACATTCAAATCGCAACATTTAATCGACAAAAATTCCGGTGGCGTACCAGATATTGTTGGAGCCGAGCACCATGTCGTAACCGTAATACTTATGCTTTTTTCGTGCCGCCGACCAATGACCGGAAGAATTTCGCCACGCACGGACACAACCAATCGCCGCTTCAAATAACCCTTCGTCCGTCCAACTTTGAGCACAAATTTCAGAAACAGAACCTTGTTCCAACTCTTTGCTGATTTTACCGCTTCGCGTTCCGAAATGTTGATGCCCCAACACTCCAATCTTCGCCTGGTAAACAGAATGATCTGTTGCCTCTTTGGTAACAAACGGATGGAATGTTCCCATTGTACTCAACGGACGTTCAGGATGAATCCGCATCGCATAAATCAATGTCCGTTGCGTCAGTGTTCCGGGTGGAAGCGTCAAAAAAGTTTGAACCTGCTCCGATGTCGGCGGTTTCGCTCGCAAAAACGGAAGAATACCAACAAGACCCTCATAATAAGACGCCTCTTTGTGTTCGTAATCAATCACAGCAAGCCCCGGAAGATGTCCCATTTCACGAAATTGCGGCAAATCAAGAATCGGAATCCCCGATTGCCCCACCACTTCCGACTCTTGAACCGCGTCAATCGGCAATCTCAACAAAATATAATCGCCCAACAAGTCAAGAATCTCTCGTTTGTAAAACGCACGTTGCTCAAATTCCCGACAAGCCGCCGCAATCGGTAACGGCTTTTGTAATTGCGGCGATATGTACACAACTTGACGAATTTCATTGTTGCCGGTTTTAACAAACCGCTCTTCCGTCGAATTAGGAATGAGCGGCGAATCCGTAACCGCATAAAAATATGTCAAAAGATTTTTCGATTGCTCTCTTGCTTTTTGCGAAGCAATTGCATAGTTGGTTTCCCACGAAAGATTATCCAATTCGCTCCAGAATAATTCTTGCTGTGATTCTTTGAGCGGCTCCGTGAGCAATTCCGCATGCGATTCTTCCGCAAAAAGCGATGAAGAAAAACAATGTGTTGCCAAGAATATCAACGAAATTGCCAACGAAAGGACAATTGTCAAAGAAATCTTCGCAATATTTTGCCAAGTCGGACAATCCAGACAACAAAATTCTACGAAAATTTTATTCGTTTTACGGAGTTTGTGCAGATATTTGTGAAAAAAATTCGGAAATCCCGATTTACCATTTGTGTTTGATTTGTTATAATCGGCAAAGTTTGTGTTGTTTACAGTTTCGATGGTCGTTCGCGGAAGGCAATGTGTCATTTAAATAATCTCCTTTTGGGTTTTAAAATAGACCAACTTTATGGATTATTCCGATTAAGTCGGTCAATTAAATTTAGACGGAATTATATCGGCAAAGTGTACCATTGCAACAAAACAAGCTGTCCATTCCGATTTTTTCTTTAAAATTTAGCATCAAATAGAAAAATTTTTTGACCCCATATTTTGCAAACCTCTCAAATTAACATTGTCCGTTTTGCAAAGTTTCCTATTTTGACATTCGAGAAATTTCCAACGTTTAGTAAATTTCTTTCCCAATTACTCAAACCCAGTTTCGTATAATGCAGAAAAATTTTTGTTTCCGATTTTTGGTGGTGATGGTCTTAACTGTTGCCGTGGTTGTTTCGTTTTATCCTAACATTTCTCAAGCGGCTCGATTCCGTCGGATTCCGCGACAACGCTCCTCAGTTTCAGCCGAAACGGCGCGTCCTGCAACCAAAGAGAAAACACCAATAATTTCTTCTACAATGTCAACGTTAACGTTGTCTCCTGAAGCGGCAAAAGAACAGTTGAAAACACTTTGCGAACAAGTTAAATCCGATTACAAAAAAATCACACCGGATGACTTGAAACAGAGCAAACAACGTTTACTTGAATCCGCTCAATCATTGCTCCGACTTCTGAACCGCGATCCAGACAAAGAAGCGGCAACCGCGTGGAAGGAAGAATTTCATCTCACAGAACTGTTGGCAATCCTCCAAAAGCCAGAAACTCCTGACAAAACATTTCTCGACACGATTTGGAACGCTCTCCATTCGAATAAGAAAGGAGTTCGCCGGACAATTTTCGACAATTTCCGCAAATCGCTTCGGCAATATCAATCGTTGGAACGTCTTGTTTCCGACAACAGTTACGAATCTCAATTGGTTAAAGTTTGCGATCATCTTCTTGATTATCTTAAAACTTATTCCGGCAATCGTGATCCGCTTCATGCGGTTGCGTTGAATGACGTGATGGTTTGGCTTGAAGATGTCGGTGCCGTCGAACCGCGAACTTTGAAAATAGCGGATTTGGTTCGTGTGATTTTTTCCGGTGTTAATCTTCAGGTTCAGGCTGGCAGCGAATTTGTTGGGGCGGGTTTCCAGAGTGAAATCAGTGAAGATTTCAAAATTGACGAAAATATTTTGGGAACACGTGTTGTCGGAACCGGAACGCTAAACGCAACCAGTTCCGCCGAATTAGTTCCGAACAAAAATAAAGCGGAAATTAAAGTTCTTATTAAAGCGGCAATGAATTCGGCAACAACCGGCTATCATTCGCCGGTTACGGTTAATACGGACACGAAAGGAACATTGTCGGCGGAAAAACGGATTCAACTCGCGCCCGAAGCGTTTTCAACTGTTCCGACCAAAACACAAGCCAATCTCAAAGCGTCGCTTTCGAATGTTCGTATTAACGGGGGACCGCTTGTTCAAATGATTGCCAAACAACAGATTCAAGAGCAGCGTGCATCGTCGCAATCGGTGGCGAGACAGCGTGCCGAAAAAAGAATGAGCCTTCGTGTGGACAATCGAATTGATCCCAAAATTGAAGAGCTGAATGAAAATTACCAAACGAAAATTCGTACTCCGCTTGTTCAAACGGGTCTTTTTCCGCGAATTTGGAATCTTTCCAGTACAGCGGACAGAATTGACTGGTCGCTTTTGATTGGAAGTCCAACGCAACCGTCGGCAATGAATCCCGCTCCGGTTTTGGACAAACCTCATGATTTAGTGGTTCAAGTACATCAATCGGCGTTAAACAATGCGGCGGCATTGGCGTTGTCTGGTCGGTTTCTTGATGAAGATGAGTTTGTGAAAGACCTGCAAGAACAATTTCCGAAATTGCCCAAATTCTTGGAACGCAAACAGGATGAATCACCGGCTCAAGTTTCTTTTGTTGCTAAAGCACCGATTGACGTTTTGTTTGTTGATAACAAAATTAAGGTTGTTATTCGGCTTGACGACATTAAAGTTCTGAATAATTCCGATAAATCTTACACGATAACGATTCTTTACAATGTGAGTGTTGGCAAGAAAAAAGATCAACACGGAGTGGAGCGGGACATTGTTATTTTAGACCAAGCGGAAACTCCTCAGGCGTTTCCGAGTAACTATCAACCCGAAAGCGGAGTAAAACTTTCCGCGATTCAAACAATGATTCGTTCTTATCTATTGCGGAGGCTTGAAGCGTTGCCGCAACGGGTTGAGACGGAGCCGTTGGAAGTTGGCGGCGAATGGCAAGGAACGGGTGTGCTTGTTCCGGTTTTTGCTTCTTCTGATCATGGTTGGCTGACGTTTGCTTGTGATTGGGTTCCGACGGAAAAGAAACCCGAAGAAAACAAACAACCGTAACTATTCTTGATTTTTGGGATGTGTGGTTTGTGATTTGTGTCGCAAGCGGAATCTTGGTACAAGAAAGATCATTCGCTTACAACATTGATTCACTGCGAACCGTACATCCCATAAAATTTAACGCATAAATATTTTTCTGTGATTTTTTGCGTGAGTATTATTCTTTAACATTATTTTCATTTTTCTACGATGCAAGCAGTTGTTTATTATGCGCCTGGTGATATTCGGGTTGAGGACATTCCCAAACCGCAACTTTGTCATGGAGAATTACTTGTTCATGTGGATGCGTGTGCGGTTTGCGGAACCGATTTGAAAAGCCGACATCACGGGAATCCGCGAATTAAGGCTCCGCTTGTGATGGGACACGAATTTACCGGAATCATCGAAGAAATTTCGCCTTCTGCTGTTGGCACGTGGAATATTGGAGATCGAATTGTTATGGCAACCAGTATTTCTTGCGGCGAATGTTATTATTGCCAACATCATTATCGTAATCTTTGTACGAATCTTGCTCCGATGAGTTTTTCGTATCCTGGTGGTATGGCGGAATATGTTACGATTCCGGCGTTAGCGTTACGGGGTGGTCATGTTATTCCGGTTCCGGCGGACAATGTCAAAGCGGAATGGGCGGCGTTGGCGGAACCAACTAGTTGTGCGGTTAATGCTGTCCAGCAATGCAATATTCGGCAAGGTGATACGGTTCTTGTGATGGGAGCTGGTCCAATGGGTTTGTTGAATGCGGTTGTGGCAAAAGCGTTTGGTGCTAAACAAATTATTATGTCGGAACTCAATGAACTTCGCCGAGATCAAGCCAAGAATTTTGAGATTGATTTTGTGGTTGATCCGGCAAGGGATTCTTTGGAGGAGGTTGTTCGATCTGTTACAAAAGGAGTTGGAGCTGATGTTGTGATTGTGGCGGCGCCCGCGGCGCAACCCCAAGAGCAAGCGTTATCATTTGTCCGCAAGCAAGGAACTGTTTGCTTGTTTGCGTCGTTGCCGGTTGGAAAAAACATGTTGAACATTGACAGTCGTCTTATTCATTACGGTGAAATCCGTCTTATTGGTTCGAGCGATTCGACGCCGGAACATGTTAAAAAGGCAGTGGAGTTAATAACAGCGAAAAAAATTCCGGTAGAAAAGATCGCGTCTCATCTTTTGCCGTTGCACCGGATTGAGCGGGCATTTGAGTTGATGATCAGTGGCGAAGCGTTGCGTGTTGTCCTGATTCCGTGATTATTCCGTGAAATTTCCGATTG
>JAIRTV010000600.1 GCA_031254675.1 Planctomycetaceae bacterium
CAGTTTGGTAGTTGGCATTCGGGAATTTGTAATTTTTTGATGGGCGATGGAGCCGTCAAATCCATTCCAAACACCGCTCATCCTAGTCGATTACTCACGCCCTTGGCAACTGTTGACGACGGAACGACTGTTACATTTCCTGATTGATGTTTCAAAGAAAAATCGTAATATTTCAATAGAATTTTTCTTTTCCTTGCCCTTCGTGAAGCAAGGAAAAGAAAAAAGGAAATTGATAACCGTTCAAAGTCTATTTCAAATCATTTTTGACAGTTTTACAATTTCGCACAAACTCCTGATAGGCTCAACGTCTTCCGTAACCGGTTTGAGTTGCGGTGGCGGCGGGGAGAATAATTTCCATGCCAACCCGCAAATCACGAGGACTTTGGAGTTTGTCCGAATTCATCTCGATAATCTCTTGCCAACGCGAACTATCACGCAACTGATTGGTCGCAATACGGAAAACCGTATCGTCTTCCCGAACAATATACCGCAACCCCGAAGAAGAAACCGAAACAGCTGTCGTTTGGGCGGGACGTTGCCCGTTGCGCGTCAATATTTCTGCGTAATTGTTTTTCAAATAATCGACCGGCGGAATTTCAATTACCGTCCCTTCCGACAATTTATAATCTGTTCCATACTTTTGCCGATTGTATTCCGCTAACGCCCGAAACAAACGGCTCGTGCCAAAAAATTGGTCGCTGATTGTCAAATATGTCTCGTTTGCGCGTACGGTATATTGTTCCGCTACTGTCGGTGAACGTTTGATTTCATCCTCGATTCGCCGAAATAACCTCGCTCGCCGTTCATTCTGATCCGCCTGATTCGTTCTCGTTTTTACGGTTGTATTTTCTATTGTATTTACTGGATTGGCTGCTGGATTGGCTGCTGGATTCGCTGGTTTATTTGCCGCCGACAACGACTCCAATTGCACCGACGCCGGAACTTCTCGATTCAATGAACGGCGATAACTTGGATTCACGGAAGCAATAATGGGTTGCGGTGCCGTTTCAATTGGCGGCAACGACTCAACCGCATCAGGTTGAGGATTGCCGGTTGGCAAGAGTGTTACTAGCGGATTGGAATGAGGATCCGAAGTGTCAATCGGTGTTGGTGTTGGTTGGGACGGAAGCAAGTCCGCAATATTTTGTACTGCCGACTTGGGATGATACCGAACCGCTCCGGTCGGAGCGTGAGCATCCGAACCAAAACGAAGTTTCGGTTCAGAAGAGTCTTGATTCCGAATTTCACGAACCTGACTCTGCAACTGACTCCCAAGCGGCGGTTCCACTTTGGCTAATTCCGCGTGTTGCGGAAGTATTGCCGGAACGGAAATTTGAGCCGAAGCGTTCGAATCCTGCAATCGTAAAGATGGCGACTCTTTAGGAATTTCCAATGTTTGTTCGTTTGATTTCGAAACCGGTTCGGTCGTCTGAATTGTTGTTTTGGTTATTGTTGGCGTATTCTGGGCGAAGGGAATCGATGTTGGTGATTGGACGACGGTTGGCGGGGTGTAGGGAGTTGGAGGTGTTGCCGGTGTCGGCGAAGCAACCGCCGACGGAGCAACAGGTTGGGCAAATGTTCCCGAATCGACCGGAATTGCCGGCGACGATTCCAAGGTTGACGGTAACGCCGATGCCGAAAATCCCGCCGCCGATTGATCCGCAATCGTTTGAATTGTTCCCGATTTGGGAATTGTTGGAATCGTTTCTTCCTTTTTCGCCGCAACAACCGGAATAAACGGTTCAACCGTCGGCGAAGGTATGGGCGAACTCATTTCCGGTGGAGTCGGAGCCTTGCCAAATTCGCCGGACGGTGTAGCCGACAACGGTTGTTCAGGAATATTGAGACTTTGCTCCGACGGCGGTTGGGAAAATGTAGAAAATGTTTGAATGTTATCGTCGGATTTTGGAATCGACAATGTTTGACTACCGGAAATGTCGGAAATAGGCGGAATTGAAGAAAACGGCGCAGAAGTCGTCTCGGTCGAAGTATCCGCAACCGTCGGCGACATTTTAAGCGGCGTGAGCGGTGTCGTTTTGTCTGGCTCGGTAATCGAAACCGCCTTCGCTGGAGTTTCCGTCTTCGCTATTGCCAGAGGCGTCAAGTCCGGTGTTGCCGGTAATTCGGGTGCGGAAGTTTCTGACGGTAAAGTTGTTGGCGGTGTTGATGTTGATAACGTCAATGGACTCGACGCAACTTCCGGTTTTTCGGTTGGCGTCGGTGTGGCGTTTGTCAGTGCGTCCGCCAGCGTGTCCGTCAGTGTGTCCGTCAGTGTATGCGTCAATGCGTCTGTCGGTTTGTCTATCAGTTTTTCCGCTGGTTTTTCTGCCAATGGCTCTGCCGGCTTCTCTGCTGGCTTCTCCGCTGATTTCTCTGCCGGTTTTTCCGCCAACGCCTCGTTCAGAGTCGGGGCTTCCAACGAAATCGGCAACTCCGGCAATGGATTCGCAAAATCAGTTGTTGCGGCAGGCGCCGACGATGCAACAGTTGACGGCACGAACGCCGGATCAGAAAAATTATTTACCGTTGTCGCAGACGGAAGAGCCGCCCAAGGATCATCAATTGCCGGTTTTGAATTGGCGATGTTGTTGTTGCTCGCCACCGCAACATCTTTCGCCGGTTCCTGTTCAAATTGCGGAACACGTTGCTCCGGCTCTTGGAACGGTGTTGGCGCAGATTCTTTTTTTGCGGAAATGTTCTGAGCGTTAACAGGTTTTTCCGGCGATTTCTTGATCGGTTTCTCGGTTTGTTTCCCAATTTGTTTTTTGCTCTGTTGTTCGTTTGGTTTTTGAGGCAATTCTAATTTTGTGGATGATTTTTCAGGCATTGCGGCAACTTGCGGCGTCAACGGAGGTTGGGGAACGGGTTGGAGTTCCGAAGCGGTTTTGGAAGCGGCAAAATCCTGAGAAGGCAACGGAGGTAACGGCAATTCCGGTAACTCCGACGATTCCGGTTGAGTATTTTGCGTCTCCTCTAAAATTGGTTCGGCTTCGTCCAAAAAGAATTTAACGCCAAAATATCCACCGGTTAACAACAAAACAACAGCCGCCACCATTGCCGCTTTCAAACTAAGATTCAACCAACGCGCACCAAAATCGCCATCATCTTCGCTATCATTATCATTATCAATTTCGTTGGTATTCTCACGATGAACTCGATTTGCCGTATTGACTTGATGATCTGCCGTGTTGCCGCTAGCAACACGATTGCCGGACGCAACCGTTTTCGTCACCGACTGATTCGACGGCGATTTCATTGCCTGCGGAATTTTTTTCGATTCTTCTTTTCCAATAGCACGCTTTATTTCGTCGGTTTTGTTTTGATCGTTGCTCTTCTTGTCGTTCGAATCATTCTCATGGGAAACAGCGGTTCGCGTTGGAAAAAACGAAACAAGCCGGCTCACTAATACGGTTGACAACGTTTTCGACAATGTTTTTGACAATGCTTTCGTGTTGCGGAACAAAGAGCAAACCACAGAACCACTTTTACAAATACCTTTAACCGCCAAATGATAAAGGAACGGAAAAACCGACAAGAATGAAGCAAATCGCCTCAAAATATTATTATCGTCGAAAACATCGGGATCGGCGTTATCTGCTGTATTGGTCGAATTATTGGCGAGCGGATTATTTTGTTGGGCGGGGTTTCGCAACGTTTTATCCGCCAATGTTTCCGCCGACGCAGAAAAATCATCGACAATCTGATCAAATTCCGCATCCAAAGAATTGATTTCCGAATTTTGTTGCTCTTTTTTTGACATCGTTGCGTCCTTGCTTATTTCGATGTGTTATTGTTTCCTTGCGGCGCGAAGTTTGGCACTTCTGGCTCGCGGGTTCTGTTTTATTTCTTCTTCCGATGGAACCACCGGTTTTTTAGTCACTATTTCCCAACACGGATTCTCACGAAAAGCGTTTTTAACAATTCGATCTTCCAGTGAATGAAAACTAATCACCACGATAACACCATTCGTATTCATTCTCTTCGCCACTGTTTTCAAAACACTTGTCAACGAACCGAGTTCATCGTTGACTGCAATTCGTAATGCTTGAAATGTTCGGGTTGCCGGATCGAGGTTGACGGAATATTTTTTCGTGTTTGATCTTTGCTCGCGTGGAATCCGGCTTCGCACCAATTCCGCCAATTCACACGCTGTTCGAACCGGTCGTCCGGCATTGCGACGCTCAACAATCGCCCGCGCAATTCGTCGGCTATAACGTTCTTCGCCAAATCGGTAAATAATGTCCGCAATCTCCTCCTCTCTCAACCGTTCCAATAAATCGCCGGCGGTTTCCCCTTCGGTTGTGTCAAATCGCAAATCAAGAAATCCCGACGAAGAAAAACTAAATCCACGCTCCCCATCCAACAACTGATCACTGGATAAACCAAGATCAAGCAAAAAACCGTCAACCTTATCAATTTGTAAAAGATCAAGAACTTCGTCAAAATGTCGATAATTGGCGTGAGCAAAACGGATCGGAAATTTGGAATCCCATTGCCGGTCTAATTTCCCGTCTGATTTTCTATCGGATGTTTTATCTAATATCTCATCGACTATTTTGTTTGATTTGTCATTGCCTGTTGTTTTTTCGCAGCCGAAAATTTGGCGGAGTCGTTTTTCGGTTTGGTTAATTGCCGCAATATCCCTATCCATCGCAATAACCATTCCCAATTGCTCAACCGTCTCGGTAAATCGGTCAAGTGTGGAATTTTCCCGAATCGTCTGAATCCGCCGAACAATCGCCTCCGTATGTCCTCCTCCTCCCAGTGTTCCGTCCACGTAAATACCTTGCGAATCAGGATTCAAAAAATCAATGACCTCCTGAAGCAAAACGGGAACATGAACAGAATTTTTTTCGACACAATCAGTCAATATTCGCTCTCCAACAATGTATTCGAATTTGTCAGAGTGCGTAGCATAACAGAATTTTTAAAATCAGAAAAGAGCAATTTATTTCGGCAATGTCACGCCAAAATTTTCCCTAGCGTTCATAGGGTGGTTGTTCATTTAGGTAAACCAAAGGTGGGCAACCTTTCGCCGAAGGGTTTTCACCCACGGTTGCGTTGCCGTAAGGCAACAGTGAATTAGATTC
>JAIRTV010000391.1 GCA_031254675.1 Planctomycetaceae bacterium
GGATTATATCCGATTGCATAATACAAGTCAGTTAATTTTTACCAATGTGGTAAAAATGATTGTGTTCAGTTCGTCTCATCAAGAAGGAGAAAATGATTATGACATGTGAACAAATTTCGATTAGGGAATCGAGGGGGGGGGGGGCAGTATAGGAAGTTTAGCCTTCAAAAACTCTTGTTGGTTGTATCGCTTGGCATTGGATTGTTGAGTGGTGCAAATTCTGTTTTGGGTCAGTCGCAGGGACTTACCTACAATTCTACCGGCAATGGCGAATGGGTTGGTGCGTCAGCCAACATCGTTAGTCAAATCAACAATTACTCAGCCTACACAGGAATTTCCATTCCAGCACAATACAGTGGTCGGCGTTGGGATAACCCGGGACGCAGCGAGTATTTTAATGTGAATCAATCTACCGGTAGTTACGATTTACAATTGTCGTATCCGGGCAGTTTGAACTCTAATGGTTACGGACCTCTTGACAATGCGATTATTAAACACAATATCACATTGTCGTCGCCCTATACCGGCTATGGCGAGAATGGTTCGTTGAATCAACTCACAATTCAGTCCGGCGGACAATTGTCAATTGCTTCTTTTAACCTTACAGCGGAAGGTTTAGTAACCAATGCAGGAACGCTGAATATTAGCGGTTCGGCAAACATACGCGGTAACAAAGGTGTTACGAATACCGGAACATTAAATATCAGTGGTTCGGCACAAGTGTCAACCACAACGATGGACAATTCCGGAACGTTACTTCTCAAAAATTCCAATGATAAGATTAACGTAGATACTTTCAATAACACCGGAACATTTGCCATGCAAGATGGAAGTGTTGGTAATGTATCAGGACATGTGAATTTCAACGGTAATGGTAAAATTTCCGTTAAAGGAAACAATAATATCCTAAAAGGCAACCAAGTTCATATCAACACCGCAGCGTTTAATATTGAAGGAACGGATGTTACCAAAGATTTTCTTACTATCGACGCGAAAATTGACGGTAGCGGTGCCGGTAAATTCAATTTCAAAAATGTTTCCGTAACACTATCGGATGCTTTTTACAATAACAATACTCTATCCACATTGGAATTTACCAATTCAGGGATTGTTACAGGTAACGGTAAAAACACGATTGATTACATTTTTAGCAACGGTGCCGGAATCAATCCGGGTAATTCACCCGGAACTTTCACGGGACAGAATTTTAAGTTTCAGAATGGATCAATTATTTATGCGGAAATAGGTTCCACTCAATGGGACAAACTTGTTGCTACGGGAAATATCGACTTTACCGGTAACACAAAAGTGGTTCTTTTGAATTACGGTAATCACGAAGCACAGGTCAATGCGAACAATATTATCGAAACCGCTGGAAAAATAACAGTTGGCGGTTCTGATTTGGCTCAAAGTATGGTTGGTGATATTGCCAATAATAACGCAACAATATCTGGCGGTGGTTCCAAAGTTGTTGTTGAATCGGCAAAAAGTGGTAATGTTGACCAACTTCAGATTGAGGAAATCAACGTAACCAATAAAACGGTTTCGTTAAAAGTTTCAGGATCCAAAACAACAGCACCACCTGATCCTACCGATCCTTCCGATCCTTCGGATGATCAAGGCAGTTCGGTTGCCGGAACGAGTAATTTGGAAGTTCTTGGTGAAGTTCTTCTTGCAATGGATTCCAGTAACGCCTTATATCAGGCTGTTGCGGGTTACGCGGGAAGTGATCAAGATAAATTGATGGCGGCATTGAGTCAACTTGATCCGGCAATTATTTCTGTTGCGGCAACACAATCGTTGGACGCCGTGCAAAAATTTGTTACGGCGGGTCATCGTCGGTCGTTTGAGCGGCTTGGAGATTTTTACCAGAGAGATTTGGCTGGACAGATTGAGGCTTTGGGCGCAACGGTATTAGGACAATGTGATCCGTGTGCTCCTCTTTGTGGTCGGCAAAACTCCCGTAATCTCTGGTTCCAAGCACTCGGCGGCTGGCAAAATCAATCGACAACCGGCGTAGAAGGTTATAGTGCGGATGCGTTTGGTTTCGCACTTGGTGCGGACAAACAGATTACGTCCAACACGTTGCTCGGTGTTAGTTTCGGCGGTCATTTTAGCAACGCAAAATCGAAATCAGGAAACAATTCCGCGAAAACGGATACAATATTGTTTTCGGTTTATGGAGGGCGGCGTTTGGGTAATTTATTTATCAATGCTTCTGCCGGTTATGCTGATGGCGACTTGGAATCGAAACGAGCTTCATCACTTCTTGGTGGTTGGGCAAACAGCGAACGCGATGCGAAAAGTTATTTTGGCAATGTCGAATTGGCTTATCGTTTCGGGAATAAATGGTCGTATTTGACGCCTTTTATTTCGTATGATTTTATTCGTTACGAAGAAGATGCGTTTACGGAAACCGGCAATATTGCTCTGAATATTGCAGAACGCAATGCGGATGCGCATTTCCAAATGCTTGGAGCAAGATTGGGGCGTCAAGTCAAACGTAACGGAATTTTATTGAATCCCGAATTGACTTTTGGTTGGCTTCATGATTATGGTTCCGGTTCGCTTCACACAAACGGACAATTTGTTTCGGGTGGTCCGGCGTTTACGGTTGTTGGTGTTTCACGCAACAAAAATCGCGGAGTGGTTGGCGTCAAGATGGACGCGGAATTGTCAAAACGGACGAATGCATTTATTCGTTACGACGGCGAATTTGCGAATCATTACAACGCTCAATATTTGACCGGCGGTATCAACATTGCGTTTTGATAAACCGCAACAAATAAAGTTTTTGCTTTTCCCGACAAGCCGGAGATTCTATTTTCCGGCTTGATCATTTTTCTTTTGTTTAATGGTTCACTTTGACGGAGCGTGGATTGATTAAAAAAACAAAAAATGTTTCGAAAAAATACTCGTTTTTTAGGAAAGTACAGTTCACAAAATCATCATTAAAAATCAGCAAAAATTTCGTCATTATTATTGTTTCGGCGAATCGTGTCGAAGTCGACAATGTTAATATCGTTGCAATTACAAACCGATCATGGTTCTTGAGAAAGTTCCAATAAAATAGTTTCAATATCTTTGTGTATTTTTT
>JAIRTV010000653.1 GCA_031254675.1 Planctomycetaceae bacterium
ATGATACCGGAAAGCCCGTAGATTTGCGCGATACCATCGCCAACCTCCAAAACACGTCCGACTTCGCGGACATCAATTTTTTGTTCGTATTGTTCAATTTCCTTCTGAATAACAGAAGCTATTTCATCGGCATTGAATTTCATAGAGACTCCTACGCAATAATTGTTGGTGTGTTGTAGAAAAAAAGTTTTTCAATAAAGTTTAAACGGACACTTTCATAACAATTTATAATGATGTGGTGCAACTCAGACAACCCCAAACCGGTAAAAAACCTAAATTTCGGACATAGCACAACATATTTCTCCATAGCGTACCAGATTACTAAAAATTGACAAGGCACATAGAGTATGAAAAATAGGTAATTATGAATTTTAAGAGTCGTTTTTTAGACGTAACATGATAAATAATAATAAATTACACGAAATGTGGGAAATTATTTTTAACTTTGCTGAAAATTGATAGAGAAATTAGCGGATCATTCGGTTTTCTTGATCGAAAAAGGGTTGCCATGAGGTAGTATGATTTTATTTGAACACAGAAAACCCAGAAGACACGGAATTTTTTTATTTTTCCGTGCCGTATCTTCCATGTTCAAATGAGATAATCCTTTTCTCAGGAAATAAATCGAACATGGAAGACACGGCAAAAACTTAGGACGCAGTTCGCAAAACAGAATGGAGACCTATTTATAGAAGCTGCGAACACGCATAATCGAATCAAACCCGCCAAGTCGAACACAGTCATCAATACAAACGAGAGCTGGATGACCTTCTTCCAAAATTTCGTAATTCCGCCTAACGGAACCGATAACAAAATCAAGCCCTAACGGTATTGCGCGAGTCAAAAAGGCACTTTCGAGTGGTCCTTTGACAAGCGAACCATCTTTCCGTTTGGGTGGCAACATGACAGTAAAATTACTTAATCCAACCGAAGCATGGAAACCGGTAAATTGTGGATCATCGTGAATCAATCTTAACGCTGCAAGAAGTCGCGATAGATTGCCCTCGCTGTCAGAACCAACCGGAGCAATTCCCGGATCAAAAATCAAATCATTAACAGGAATACCTGCTTTTTTCGCTTCTTCCAACAAGAATTTTGCCGCATCGTAAGTTTCTTGTGCCGTATGACAAGCTCCGGCTTTGCCTTCTTGAATTGTTTCGGAAATTAACAGAATTGGTCGAAACGGTTTTATTTTGTACAGTTCGAACATTTCTTTCCGAAGCGGCGAAATCGAATTGAGAAGCGGTTGCCCCACCGAATCATCGTAGGCTTTCAACCCTGCTTCCGCCAACACCGGATCAGGCGTATCAATTGAGAGTGGTTTTCGGGTCACGGTCTGAACGGTACGAACAATTTCTGCCAAAAATTCCGCTGAACGACCACCAACATTCACATCAATATAAGTTGACCCCTTTTCATCCTGAAATGACGCCAACTCCTTGATCCCCTCAATATTGCCGTCTTCAAAAAGTTGATGCGTAGAAGGAACCGAATCGTTAATTGATTCGCCAATAATTTTGATATCTGCCTTAGACATAAGAATTTGTAAGTTAAAATGGAAAGTGATGATTGTCCTTTGTGGAAAATAATTGAGTGTGGAGCAGGTTAATAGACAACGCGACAATCCGCCCACAACACCAATTACTACTTCGTACCGTAAACATCTTTTGGATCGAAAAGACGTTCTCCGACAATTTTGAAACCGTCTTGTGTAACTTCACGAAAGAAACAAGTTTTATAACCTTCGTGACAGGCTGCACCGCCAATTTGTTCGACTTTGAGAAGAATAGTATCTGCATCGCAGTCGAGAAATAAACCGGAAACTTTCTGAACATTGCCGCTTTCTTCTCCTTTTCGCCACAACTTATTGCGGCTACGACTGAAATAAACGGCGTTACTGGTTTTGAGTGTTTCGTTGTAGGCTTCTTCGTTCATGTAAGCCAACATCAACACTTCACCGGTTGTTGCATCCTGTGTCACAACCGGCACAAGGTTATTACATTTCGCAAAATCGGGACGTAATACGCTCATACAGAATATAAATTGAAGGTAAAAAGTTGAGGTGGGTTGGAAAATTTCAAACCGGAATTGTAATCCCAAGAGAAAATTCGGACAACCCCCTACATCAGAAAACTTGAAGCACAAAACCAAAAAAGAATAGTTTTGTTTGAACACGGAAGACGCAGAATTTTTTCAATCTTTACTTAATTTTTTTCGATTTATATGTACACTGACTATACAAATAGAAACGATGGATACAGATACGATAATTTTTTGATCTTTGGCAATTAGATTAGGAAACATGTTTTGTAGCGGTAAAAAGGATTTTGTCGTCTTGTTAAAATCGTTATAACGCAAAAAAAACGTTACGATAGACGAACAAGAGTTATATCTCACCTTCTATGCGATCAAACACAAAAATAGACGCATTTTTCGGTTTGTAAAGCAATGGCAAATGTGAAACTAGGACATATTACTGGTCTGAATAATTATGACGTAACAGTGACCGTGTGGGGTGAATCTGAGTCTAAGGAAACTACAGTTTTGCAACGTGGAGTCAGGCTGTCTTGACAAAATTTATCCGCTGGTCAGTAAGTATGATCTTTTTACCCTTTTTCAACACAATAAAATGAAAACACATATCTTGAAATTAAAAAATGATGGAAAAAAGAACACATATTGCTTAATGAATATTTCTACCTCTGACGACTTTAATATCGTTGCAGAAATATTAAAAAATAAATTTCATGCAAAATTCATAGAGAAATTAGGAGCAATATGGGCTTATGGAGAAAAATATGAGTATCAAGGCAAGTATTTTATCTTAGGAATTGAAGATGACATTGATTGCTACTTAGAGGCAACCAATAAAGAATCTCCCTCAGAAGATGAAACATGGCTAGTACAATTGGTCGAATCACTAGTCAATGAAATAAATAACCGATGAAATGTATGGCGTAGGTGGCATCAGGGTTTCCGCCTTGCACAAAATTGACAGTTTTCATTGATAGCGTATTTTGTATATCAAACACATCACACAAAGATGATCTCGTTTGATTGTTTCTCTATTCTACCATTTTACATAATTTTTATGCAAAAATTTTTGTCCACAAAAAACAGATACATAGGATTATTTAATATCCAAGAAAAATTTTTCGTAAGCGTTCACGGTAATATTCTCTATTGCGTGTTTTTTTTGCGATTTGTATAATTCGGTTATGAGAATATTACCGTGAACGCTTACAAAAATTGAGTAAAATCGGATTATAAATCCTTTTGATATAATTAGTTACGAAATCTGAAAAAGTCCAGACTTAACTTTCCGACGAACATATTTTTGTGCCGTAAATTTCCATTCCGTCAGCATCAAAACGTTTATAATTCGGATAACGTTTTTGTAATTCACAAATGCTTTCCAATAACAAGGGATAATTTTTCCATACACACGGTACAATGGTATATTTTGCAAAACCGGCTTTTTGTACTGCTTGCTCGTAATCTT
>JAIRTV010000008.1 GCA_031254675.1 Planctomycetaceae bacterium
ATAATTACTTCAAACTCCAAAACAATCACAACGATTTAGGTTCGCGTCAAGACTACCATTTAGAACTTGTAGAACTTGACGGAACCACGCCAGGAGATAATATTTTGAAGTTACATTTAGACCCAGTCCAAAATATTCACCTCTATTGGGAAGGTGCCCACACCGATCAATGGAATCTCGGTACGAATAACTGGCTCAAAGAAGACAAAGCAACACAAACAAATTTTGTCAACGGTGATTACGTAACATTCCAAAGTGATTTGGCACAGAATCACAACATTGATCTCGGCAGTGCAGATCGAATTGTTTCCGGTGCCGAAATCAAAGATGGAAACTTCCACATTTACGGCGATTCTGACATCAAACTCATCGGTAATACTACCGGAAATTACAGCAACGCAACCGGACGACTGGATATAACCGGTAACGGCTCCGTAACGCTCGGTGTTGCTACCGAGTTTGAAAACGGTATCACCGTCAATGGTAGTAACCGTGAAATCGTGATCGGAAATGACGAAGCTCTCGGTAACACCGGAAATAAAGTTACCATCGGCAACTCAACAACCAGTACAGTTACCCTTAAAAACGATAATGAAAATCGGAAAATCAAAAGTGATGTCAATCTGATTTCAAGTAACCTTAATATTAATACTCAAAAAGATACCGATCTCACTTTTGAAGGGGCACTTACCGCAACCGGTAACAATATTACATTCACCAAAGATGGAAACGGTTCCGTGTCCTTTGTCGGAAACAACCACTCTTTAAGTAACAATGGTAACGCAACAATTAACACCGGTACTTTCCGTCTCGGAGATTCAGCCAACATCGGAGGTAATGCGTTCGATGCCGGAAATACATTTAACTTGAAAAACGGTACTGAAATTGCCGGTAACGGAACTCTTACCGCAAAAACAATCACGCTCAACGGTAAGATTGCACCCGGAATCGATGGTGTTAATGAAAAAGGAATTGGAACGCTTACCTTCAACGGAAACACTACCTTCAACGATGCAAACCTGTTAATCGATCTGAAAGACGGCAACATCTCCGACAAAATCATTATCTTAAATGGAAATGCTAATATTAATCATGCCAATACAGTTACAGTCAACAATCTTAGAACAGGAGTTTACACAATTATCGACGCAAGTCAGCAGAACAGTACCTTGTCAGGTGATGTCGGAATGTGGGGTGATCCAATATTACCCTCAACAACAACACGTGCCAGTGCAAACTTACTGAGAAATGGCGACCTCATGCAATTAGCCGTTAATGTTGATAATCTCTCTCTCACATGGAACGGAAACAAGGACAATATCTGGAATATAGAAACAACCCAAAACTGGACTAACGATAAAACCAAAAAAGACGACGAAATCTTCATGCTTCTTGATACAGTTACATTTAACGGTCAAGGTCAAGGTGATGTCGATGTCGTTGCACAAGGTGTTACAGTTGCCGATATGTATATCAAAGATGGTGAATATCGTTTCACCAACGGTGATATTCGCGGTAGTGTTGGTAGTGTTGGCGACGGAAACCTCAATATCTCCGGCGGAACAACACTGTTTGAACAATCACTCGACTTTGCAGGAAGCCTCAATGTCTCCGGCGGAAGAACAATGTTCACAATGCTCAACAACTTCGACGAGGGTATCAATATTCAAGGCAAAGCCGAAGTAACACAAATTGGTTTGTTTACCAGTGCAGGAAATTTCATGCTTGGTAAAGATGCAACATTAAACCTTGCACCTGACGAAAGATTCTCCAGTATTCATGTTGCCGGTACTCTTGATCTTCAAGGTAACGTTAATCTGATCGGAGAAACACCAAAAGACGCAACAACTTTTTATGATGTGATTGTTGCCGGAACACTCAACCAAGACCAACTACATTCCAAATTCGATAGAACTTGGGGACTAAAAAGTTGGGGAGCAACCTTTGAAGACCCAAACGATACTAGTATGGATTTGTCGTACGCACCAATTACACCTTACGATTTTGCAAATATTCACGGTCTTGGTTGGAATATGAAAGAATCCGCAAGAGCTGTTTCAGACATTATCAAACAGCCCAATCTTTCCGAACAATGGGACGAACTCAATACTTATCTCTACGCTTTGAATGAGGACGCCGACATAATTTCCGTACTGGATCAGCTTCGCGGAACCGAACAAGCCGCCGACGCCTTAACCATCGCCCTTTGGGATCCATGGACAAAAGTGTATCAACAATTACTCAAACGTGATGACAACACCGTCGCTCCGGTTGTCCGCGCAAACGGTCAAGCTCCAGGAACCTTCCAGTTCAAAAATCGAAACGTCTGGATCGAAAGTTATTATCGTTATACCGATGTCAACGGCGATAAAAATGCGAAAAAATATTACGAAAATCGTGGTGGTTTGATGTTGGGGTTGGATACCAAAGTAACTCATTCCACTTCACTCGGTATTGCTTTCGGGTTCGGCGACCCGCGACTCACCAGCGGGTTCGGAAAAATCGAAGCCGACGACTACACTCTCGCCTTGTACAGCCGCACTCGATTCAACGAGTATCGACTCAATACCTTCTTCGGGTTCGGAACACAAGAGTTCAAGTATCAACGTAACAACCTCCTAACAAATGATATTCACAACGCCAGTTATAACGCCAGTTATGACGGTAACGCCCTGTACGTTAGCACCGAATTACTCCGCCCCGTCAATTGGAGTGACGCTTGGACATTGTACCCAACCGCCGCACTCGATTATCAACGGTCATGGAGTTACAGTTTCACCGAACAAGGCGGAAACTTTGGACAATCCGTACGAAAAGGTAACGCCGACCGATTCATCGGGCGCGTCGGACTCGATTCAAAATACCGCTACTCACACTACTTCAATCTCCTCACCCGTTTGCAAGCCGGCTATCTCGTCGGCGGCGATACCCATACCTCCATCCGTTCCTCCTTCACCGGAACAACTCCCGTCATGACATTGCACGGCATTGATCTCGGAAGAACTCAGTTTAACCTCGGAATCGGTGGCGAATGGTTCGTCGATGAAATCAAAAGTCTCAAATTCTTCGGAAATTACGACCTCGACTTCGGAAAACGTCACGCCATGCAAACCCTGCAACTCGGTCTGCTCGTTATTTTCTAAGTGAATAAATAAATCCTTCACCACAACACAAACAATGATCAACCATCCGGGCAATAACATTCGCTCCACCGAAAATATTGCCCCTTCGGTTGACATTTCTAAACAAAATTTCGCGCCAATTCAACTCGCGCAAAAGTTACACAACCGGCAATGAATAATCTTCATAATGCCCCGGTCTCTAAACTTCAAAAACAAATCGCTAATAGTGTCACACGCAGATTATTCACCTTGTACTAAATACTCATAGTGGTAAAATCTCCAATTATGCAAACTATTCTCTTCACCACTAACCATTCTCAAAAAAATAATGACACAAGAAAAAGAAATTATCGACTATGAAAAAGGTCTTACCTTCGAAAAAGTCTGGGCAAGTATCCAGAAATTAGGCGACAAAATCGAAGGCTTAACCGACAAATACGACGCCATCTTCGAACGTGAAGCAAAAGAACGTCAAGAACGTGAAGCTAAAGAACGTGAAGAACGACGAAAAGCCGATGAAGAACGACGAAAAGCCGATGAAGAACGACGAAAAGCCGATGAAGAACGGCGAATCGAACTCAAAGAAGCTACAAAAAAAGCCACGGAATCTATTGATAGAGCTGCTCGTCTTGTTGCAAGCCTTAGCAAGGAATTTCGCAATCTTGGCAATCGTTTCGGCGATCTTGTCGAACATCTGATTGCTCCAGGAATTGCGGAACAATTTCGACAGATTGGCTATTTTTTTGAGGATGCCGTGCCGCCGTTCGGTTTAAAATTTTACGAAGCGGGAAACGTGATTGCTCAAGCTGATGTTGTACTCGAAAATGACACAACGATTGCGATTATCGAAATCAAAGCCAATCCCAATACCGCCGATGTTAAAGACCATCTGAAACGCATGAAAATACTTCGTCAGTATTATGATCAGCAACCCGATAAAGCGAACAAAAAACTTATCGGAGCGATTGCCGGTGCTATTTTTCATAGAGAGGCTAAAGATATGGCGACAGAGATTGGTTTTTACATCTTCACGCAAAGTGGTGACACGATCAAACTCAATGTCCCCGAAAATTTCAAACCTCGTCTCTTTTAAAAGTGAACACGCTAATCATTCCAGTCGAAAACAGGTAATTCGAGAAGAATTCCGACAACCCTAAACCGTCATTTTTCGATAATGATACATTCTCATTCAAACAATATTCATTCGCATAGTATTGCCGATCTTGGCGAAGTCCAACTCGATTTGGGACGTCAGGAACGGTGCGGTTTTCCCGAAGTAATTTACGGTGAAGGGAAAACAAAAGAAACTATTTTAAAGATTTTTTATTCCCTTAAAGAGCATGGACTTGACGGATTCGCAACCCGAATTGATACGGAGAAAGGGCAATTTCTCGAACAAGAATTATCGACAACCGGTTGTTCATTTCGGTACAACCCAACCGCGCGAACATTTCGGTTGCTCGCTCATTCCGAACCCTTGCCAACCACACACGGTAAAATCGCCATCATTTCGGCAGGAACAAGTGATGCTCCCGTCGCAGAAGAAGCCCGCGAAACAGCGTTGTGGACTGGAGCGGAAGTCGTGTTTGTTCAAGATGTTGGAGTTGCGGGACCGCACCGGTTGCAAGCAAAATTGCCGGAATTTCAAGACGCCGACGCTATTGTTGTGGTCGCCGGAATGGAAGGCGCATTGCCAAGTGTTGTTGGTGGGTTTGTCGCTTGCCCCATTATTGCCGTACCAACAAGTGTTGGTTACGGCGCGAGTTTTGGCGGTTTAGCCGCGTTGCTGGGAATGTTAAATAGTTGTGCGTCCAATGTTACGGTTGTTAATATTGACGCCGGGTTCAAAGCCGGTTATGTTGCCGGACTGATCGCGAAAAGAAAAACGCAACAGTAAAAAAAACGATTACGTATTATTTAATTTAATTGTTTGGTTTGTTTGGTTTTACAATGACCGAATGATTTCATCTAAGGATATTTTGGGCGTCCAACCGAGTAATTCTTTTGCTCGTCTGAGATCGGGAATACGGCGACGCATGTCGTCGAAACCGGGACCGTAAGCCTCGTCATAAGAAACGTACACCATTGTCGATTGCGAACCGAGTATTGCAATAACTCGTTCGGCGAGTTGGCGAATACTGATTTCTTCATTGCTTCCAAGATTGACAACTCGCCCGATTGCTTGCGGCGTACTGGGAAAACGGAGCAACGCCTCAACCACGTCCAACACCGAACAAAAACAACGTTGTTGGTTACCGTCGCCGTAAATCTCCAACGGTTGATGACGTTTTGCGGCGGCAACAAAACGCGGTAACACCATCCCGTATTGACCTGATTGACGTTGCCCGACCGTGTTGAACAACCGGACAAGATACACCGGCAAACTCGATTGATAATAATGGGCAAGCACTAGAAATTCGTCGAGCATTTTCGCCGCGGCGTAAGCCCAACGGCGTTTCGATGTCGAACCCATGACCACATCGTTTTCTTCTTGAAACGGAACCGCATCCGATTTGCCGTAAACTTCGCTGGTGGAAGTCAACAGAAGTGGACGGCGATAACGTGCACAAAATTCGACTAAAATATCGGTTGTCCGAACAATCCGTTGAACTGTTTCCACCGGACGATCAATAATCAGTTTGACGCCGACCGCACTGGCAAGATGATACACGAAATCATGTTTCGGAACTTCTCGATCCATAAGGCGGGCATCATCCGCCGAGGCAATAATAGCACGAAAACGGTTGGCGGGAAAATCGGATTCGAGTGCGGCGATATTTTCCCAACGCCCCGTCGAAAGATCATCAATCACCGTAACATTGTTTCCGGCGTGGAGCAACGCCTCCGCCAAATGGGAACCAATAAATCCGGCACCACCTGTAACAAGATAATTTTTCATTGTTCGAACACCTAATGTCCCGCCGGAGCCAAACAACCAAGTAAACGTTGGACGCCATACAATAATTGTTCGAACCGAATTGGTTTGTTGAGCAACACATCCGCTTTAATCCAGGCACGTTCCGATGCCGATTCCATTGAAAACTCAATATCCATATCACTTGTTGAACTACTCAACAAAATGAGCGGCATATTGGGATAATCTCTTTTGAAGTGATAGCACAAAGTAAATCCGCTATCGCTGTTTTCCATAATTAGATCAATAATCGCCAAATCAAATTTTGAACGTCGAGCAAGTTCATAAGCTTGCTGTTCGCTTTCCGATTCGGTAACTGCAAAACCGGCATGTTGGAGTGATTGCTTTACTTTCAAACGAAAATCGTGATCGTCTTCGACCAAAAGAATGTGGTAAGCCATTGTTTTTGTGGAGGGTAAAAAGGGAGTGAATTGGTGAAAAAAATTGAGCAGACATTATGACACAAATTGAGCCGGTTTTCAACGGGAATCTCTGGAGTCAATTGAAAATATTAACCCAAATCGAAAAAAAACAACGAACAGTTGGTAATTTTTCCTTGTTTATTTTTTTGTGTTTGAGTTGGTTGGCAATTCGATTTCGAATTTTGCTCCGCCGAGCGGCGAATCCGTCACACGAATCTTGCCGCCGTGTTCCTGAATAATTTTTCGCGCAACCGATAACCCCAATCCAGTACCTTGCCCTTTCTTTTGAGAATAAAACGCATGGAATAATTCGTGATATTGCGTTTCGGGAATCCCGAACCCATTGTCGTCAACCCGAATCAAGACTATTGATTGTTCTTGATCATAATCAACCCGTACCTGAAGCAAACCCAATAATTGTTTTTTTGCCAAATCGTTCCTATTATCCAAGTCGTCCAAATGATTCGAACGATCTGAAATATTGCCGTGCATTTTGTTCTTGCTATCGGTTTCTGAACCGCGTGATTCGGTGCGATTAGGAGGAACCGTTTGCTCTATTTTTGCTTTTGCAGCATCAATACCATTGGCAACAAGATTCGTAATCGCTCGATGAATTTGTTCCGCATCGAACAAAAATTTTGGAATTGTTGTGTCGGCTTGAAAAGTTATTTCGACTTGATCTTCTTTGGCGCGGAATCGGAGCAACTCCACCGCATCCGCCACCGTTTCGGCAATATCCCCCAATTCATAATCGGGTTCACGCTCCTTGCTAAGAGTTAAAATGTCAAGAATAAGTTGTGAAATTCGTTTCTGATTCTTTTCGACAATGTTCCAACCTCGTTGAATAAGGCTCATATCATTATTATTACTGATACCGGTTCGGATAAGATAGGAACCACCGGCAATTCCCTGCAAAATATTTTTGATATGATGAGAAAGTGTTGAAACGGTTTGTCCGATTGTTGCGAGATGTTCCGCTTGAATCATTTTTTGATACAGCTGTCTATTTTCAAGAGCCAATGCGGTTTGTTGGGCGACCATATTTATTAAGCGGAGATGATCTTGAGTCAGGTTGTGGGCGGCAACTGTTTGTTCGGAAACGGAACGCGGACACGTATTGAGGTAAATAACTCCAACCAACCCATAACAACCCAACATAGGAACACAAAGAATTTCGCGAATCATTTGATTGGAAGACTTTGTTGGATTGCTGCTGTTGTTTGCCCATTTTTCGGTTGTCAAAATTCCTTCTTGCCGTTTCAGCACTTCCTCAATCACCAACTGATTCACCGCCCACGATGCCTCCAACCCGGATTCATGTTGATGACTTCCCGATTTATTATTGTTGGCGAAAGAGCGTTGGGTTTGCGGCACTAATTGCTGTAATTCGGAATCGTAGAGAAAAATACAACCCCGATCAATCGTTATCCATTCGGCAATTTGTTCTAATAATTGTTGTAAGAGCGGTTCGATTTCTTTTGTTTGACTTGTTGCCGACAAGGTGTGATGCAGCCTATCCAAGTTGGCAACGATTGCCGAAATATCTGCCGGAAGATTGTCTTTTTTTGTGTAGGACAAGACGGGTTGATAGGACACGGGTTGATAGGACACGGATTGATAGGGCACGGGTTGATGTGGTCTTGACACTTCATCTAAAACATCGGACTTTGCCAATACGGAAAATGTTGGTATTGGTGACGCGGTTGCTGATAGAGAAGGTATTTCGTTTTCTTTTGCCGGATTGAAGGGTTTTGTGGTTTTGGGTTTGGATTTGTGAATTGGTTTGTGTTGAGCCTCGTCAACTATTCCAAATGTTTCCATTGTCCATTGATCTATTGTCCAATGAGTTGACGGTTGAGAGCAATCCGGTGGTTCATTGTTTCTGGAGCGGCTTGTTTCGTTTTGGGTGAAGAGCAACCGCGTACATCCCAATTGGATTCGATCACCGTGGTTGAGAATACAATTTTTTTTCCGTTTGCCGTTTAGATAAATGCCGTTGGTGCTGTTGTTGTCGATTAAATGAAAGTGACCGTCCGTGCAAAGAACATGAGCGTGGCAACGCGAAATTTTCGCGTCTTGCAGTCGAATATGATTATTGAAATCGCGACCAATTGTTGATACTGTTTCGAGGAGTTCGAAATGTTGTCCTTGGTCGTTTCCTTGAATCACGTAAAACGATGCCACTCAAAACTCCCGAATCACCGTACAAAACGGATTTAAAAAACATAGCGTTTATTGTGGTGACAATCGAAAAATACCACAATACAACACTTATTACTTGTTTGTTTCGACACTGTTTATTTTAGCAAGGAAATGAGAATCCGGCTAGGTTTATTTTGGGGAACTGCTAATAACTCTTTTAATAACTTTTTTGATTGCTCTTTTTTTGTTTTTATTTGGTATTATTGGTTTGGGGCAATGTTTGCTAACGAAAGATAAGCGGCAACAAGGTTGGGTGAGGTATTGATTGGGATGATATTCAAGAGTGGTGATTGAGTGGTGAGGTATTGGGGTGATGATATTTTGGTGAAGCATGGCTGATTTTCGGGTTGCAGGACACTTTGTGGGATGTGTGGTGTGTGGTTGTGTGACGAGCAAACCTTTGCTCTAACTTAATGAGGCAAAATAGGGCGTCTGAAAGAGTTTTCGGGCATGTCCGAATAATCTTTTGGTTTTCCCACAAAACAACCCCAGTAGCAAGAAAATTCTCCCAACTAAGAAAAAATTGAACACCGAAGACACGGAAAAATAAAAAAATTCCATGATGTTACCTCAAAGGTGAGTGATGTTTCTAAAAAGGTAGGTGATGTTTCTAAAAAGGTGGGTGATGTTTCGCCGAAACATCACGTCGGCGATAGCCGACTAGCCCCTGTTTTCGGACAGCAATTTGTATTGCCAAACGGTGTGGAATCCAATTGCCAGCCGGTCACAGGGTTAAGTCGGCTATCGCCGACGCGACCTTTCGGCGAAAGGTCGCCCACCAAATAGACATTGGCGATAGCCGACTAGCCCCTGTGAAACCCTATCGCTGCAAATTGAACACAAAACGTAAAGAACCAGAGCAAAATCGACAACATTTTGTGTTCAAACTGCACAGGTTGAAGTTCAAACTGCACAGGTTGGAGTTCAAACTGCACAGGTTGGAGTTCAAACTGCACAGGTTGGAGTTCAACCTGCACAGGTTGGAGTTCAAACTGCACAGGTTGGAGTTCAAACTGCACAGGTTGGAGTTCAATCTGCACAGGTTGGAGTTCA
>JAIRTV010000107.1 GCA_031254675.1 Planctomycetaceae bacterium
AAGAATAGATTTAAGAATAATTTGTAGGGGATTTGACAACCACACAAAAATCGAATAAAATTTTTTTTCTCACGGTATTTCTAGACAGTATTCCTAAAAAAATACCGACGTGAAATCACCAAAAAGACAACACAAATGTTCTCTGGTTGGCAATCATCAATAGTAGATGATTTCGCCAAAAGTAAATCCAATTTTTCAACTTCCAGCAATTCCATGAAAATAATGCGACAGATTTCTATTATTTTAGTGTGTACATTATCACTTTGTTTTACAGGTTGTCCGCCGAAATCTTCTGAACCGGCAACACCGTTGTCTTCGACTTCCGAATCGCCTCAACCCGAAGTTTCCAATTCGGCGTCCACCGTTACAGCACAACCCGTTACGGTATTGCCCGAATCTCCCGAAGGGAAAGAGGTTGTGGAACTCGTCGAAAAATTAAAAGGTCAATGGACATTGACCCCCGCTAAAACAATTAAATCCATTACCATTGACAGTTCGGAATTGGATGAAACCGCGTTCGATTTATTTGCCAAACAAACCGACTTGGAAACATTACTCATTGCCAATTATCGAGAATTAAATGATTCGATGGTCGCCAAACTCACCGGTTTGAAAAAACTCAAAAAACTAAGACTGAAAAATTCCGGCATCACCGACACCGCCATCACAACAATCGTCGAAGCATTGCCCGAATTAACCAGCCTCGACATCTCCTCGAATACACTCTTAACTGATACAGCGTTAAAAGAAATTGCCAAATTAAAGGAATTGACAGAGTTGACGATCAATTATTGTAATTTTAGTGAATTTGGCATGATGGATATTTCGGAATTGCCGAAACTAACCGTGTTGGATATTCGTGCGAATATGCAGATCGGCAACAGCGGTTTGAGTTACCTCACATCCTTGCCGTCATTGAAGAGTCTAAAACATCTCAGTCCGGCGGTGGACGATACCGGATTGGAAGCGTTGACGGCGGTCAAAAATCTGGAAACATTGGAAATTCAAGATTTCAATATCACTGACCGCGCCGGACAATTTATCCGGCAATTCGAGAAATTATCCAATTTAATCGTAATGCGTTGTCAAGGTTTCGGTTCGTCAGGAATTTTGGAACTAAAAGGAATGAAATTAAACCGATTGACATTGCGCGGTCTTCCGTCCATCAACGATGCCGGCATGGAAGCGTTTCGGGAACTAACTACGTTGAAACGTTTATACCTCAACGAGTTGGCGTCGGTTTCCGATGCGGGAATTTTGAATTTAGTGTACTTAAAAGACCTCGACACACTTGACATCTGGGAAATCCCCATCACCGATCAAGCACTGGAAACAATTTCAAAATTGGCAAATTTGAAAACGCTCTCAATTCGTTCAACACAAATTACCGACGCTTCAACAGAGTTGTTGTTGGCAATGCCGAAACTCGAAAATCTAACACTAAAAGATAATACCAACGTAACACAAAAAGCGTTGAATAAACTTCGCGATTCCAAAAAATTCAAGAAACTCGATTTCGGTTCCGCAAACCAACAAGACGAATAAACCGAATAAAATAAATGTGTGAGTAATTGAATTGAGCTTGCGCGAAACTAACAACAAATCGGCAAGAATTGCCGTGCGTTGCTTCGGATTCGGACACAATTCAAGCAATAAATAATTGAATTGGCTGGGCTATCGAACGAAGACGACGCCAAACAAAAACGAACCGGACGAAGCAACTTAATCAAGTGCTTCGCCGTTTCATAAAGTGTTTTCCAAAAGAAAATCAGATTTCGCAAAAATTCCGTTCCTTTAAAATACCGTTAAAACAATTGAGCTAACGGTACATTTAATTCATGTTTGCGACAGGCGTTGCAAAAATCTTGCATTTTTTGCATGGAAACTCTGCCCAACTCCATGCGTTTTCCGTACGCTTCCATTCGTTGCTGAGTATCGGCGCCGTTTTTTTGCGCAACAACCGCCTCATGATGCGCAATAGTTGCTTCAACAAAAGAATTGAAGGCTGTTTTGAAATCATCAGGAAAACTGGCACTGTTTAACGATTTGGCTCTCGATTTGAACTCGTTAATGAACGGCGTTAAATCTTTGGGATCGCCGGCGTTCTCGAAGGATAACGATTTTTGAGTAAGTTCATTCGACGCTTCAAAGACGCTGTTGGCGGCGTTTTCCATTGATCCTTTTGAACTGCCGCAACCGGAAATCGCAGAACAGACAATACCTAAAATAATCGCGGCAAAAAATGTTGTGTAACGTTTCATGATTGGTTCCTTTCGGTTTTTTGAAACTGGTAAAATGGTAAAGTTGTAAAACAAAACGCTCTCGAATTTTAATTATTTGTCCCGTTTATTCCTATAAAACAAAATGTTTCATAAAATGATATTCGGGACAAATGTTTTTTCTTAAAACTTTGCGATTAAAAGTCAAACTGGATACTTCCCCAACCGCTTGCCCAAACTTGGAATACCAATTTGTTACCGACGAAATTAATTCTAACTTTATCACGGTCATTACTCAACAAAGTATTTAACATGTCATGCCGTACCGAATCTGTACGGTAACTTGGCCAATCGCTATGGTTATGGTAATTACATTTCTGAAGTTTTCCGGTAACAGGAAATTCGACAACTTCTTTTGTATTTACTGACACGGTAAATTGTCGGGTGAATTGTGGAAACTGAGGCGAAAAATAAACTCCACTTATAATTGTTTTATCGGCGGATTCATAATCACCGAACTGTACAACAACTCGACCTGACGTATTGCTGTATTTCCATGACCCTTCGTGTTTACTGTTCGGCTTGCAAAAGGTAAAGAAATTTTGTTTCTGTTTTTCCAGATCGGCTTGGAATTTGTCATTCAAACTCTTAATTGCCGCGTCAACTTTGTCAACATAATCTTTTCGTTTTTGGATAATAGTTTCGACGGCTTTTTTTGTTTCGGGATCATCCAATTTTTGAACGTTGTTATTGAGACCGGATTCGGGAAGACAACGTTCAACACTTGGCGCCTTTTTCATTCGGATACTTGCACTCCACTCATCACCGTAACGCGATAATTCCACAACACCACCCGCACTATCAGGACTGCCTTTCGGACGAATAATATGAACAAATTGAAAACGATTCAATTGTTCTTGCGGATAGTCGTTGCGTAAATTTGTTTTATAGGGTTCGGGCAATTTATAAGTTTTTTCTTCGGCTTGCTTCAATTCACCTTCGTAAAGATTTTTGATACCAAGTTTTTCAAGACCGTCTTTGACCGAAATCGGAGCGTACAAATTTTCTTTTGCCCGCAAATTGACCGAAAAATCACCGGAACAAGATTGAGCGGTTTTTTCAACCCAATTCGCCGTCACATCCACAATCTCAAACGGCGAATCCGAAACAAAATCTTTCCAGAGTTGTTTTTTAACAATTTCGTTCAACTCTTTTTCGTCTGGTGTTTTCTGCTTGCCGGACGATGATGAGGAGCCGGACGATTGATTTGTACCGGCATCGCCCCAAACTCGTTTCTGGAAATCAGCAGTGCTTTCGTTGTTACTGTTATTGCCGCAACCTGTTAAACACAATGTAACAAACAATATTGTTGTGAATGTTGCGATAAATGTTGCCCAATTTTTGTAATTCATTAGATTTTCTCCATTTGGATAAGATGATGATTAGTTGCCAATGTCGAAACAAAAACATTGGCAAAAAAAGTAATTTTGATACAATGATCAAATTAGTTGAAAATTATTCAAAATTTCTTTTTCGATTGCATTTTACTCGGTGTTCTCCGTGGTTAATAAAAATAGACAGTTTTATTCGTCACAGAAAACGCTGATATTTTCTGTTATTGTGCTGTTGCGCTGGTGATGAGTGCGCCGTAAAACAATAACACAAATACAAGTCCGATACCGTTAATAATCAAACCGGTAATAACGAACTTGAAAGAACTGCCGGTTGCGGGTTTGTAAGTTGCCGCATCGACAATACAAAGAATGTGCGTCGGTAACGTAAATATCAACCCAACACCAAAACTGGAAACAATAAGGATTCCTCCCAAAAACCATTCCGTCAACAACCAAAGCAATCCAACCGCTGCTCTTCCTTGAATCAGTTGCCCAATACCGGAAAAAAAGAAAGCCATGATCGCCGGCAATGCCTGACTTTGCTCAACATTAACATTGACAACATTAACCGTTTGCCGTTCATTGTTTTCGTGATCCATTGTGATCTTTCCTAATTTGTTGAAGGTTTCATTTTGTAGTAATACCGATTTTTCGTATTACTAATTTGGCACAACACTTGTACCAAATTACTATTCGTAACGAGCCGACGCGATGTTTCGGTAAAATATTGCCTATCACCGTTTGGAGAAATTCCATCGTCGGTAGTTTGGGACAAATTATACCCAACGTAACTTTTTTCGTGTTAATTATTTTTTTTGCGCGGCGCATAAACCAATCGGAATCCTTTTATTTCTTGTGTGGAAAAATTTTTTCCTGTTATGATTTCATAAGGAAAATGATGTTTTTTCAATTCTTTTTGTGCGCGGCAAATTAGTGTAAAAATGGTGTGGCGATCAATAAATAATTTTTTTGGTCTTCCGAGATTCCACACATTCTGTTCGATTTTTTCGAGGCTTGCCCGATGTTTTTTGCTATTCCAGAGTGTTTTGATTAAACGGTACATTTTCGGACCAACCCGAATCATACCATTGTGCCAACAGATAATTCGTTTTGTATCATTAAAATCCAATGGTTCCTCACAACATTTCGTTTCGGGAATCAACAACTGAACAATTGACCATTCTTCAGCCCGCAAAAGATCCACCTGATCTAAAAGATTGTCTATTTTATTACGTATTTCGAAAAGGCGTAAATTCATGATGATTGCGGTGTTCATAAGATATTGACGATACGGATTAGAACAATCACAAAGAAATAGGGGCAACCACGTAACACCAAGAAAGGATTATTTTCCCCGCCGACCAAAGCAGGTGCGCAAAGTTTACGCGCGCACGAAAATTTCCCAAGTAACGGACGCGGTACCCCCAAAACGGGAGCAGCGTCGCTTTCACGTTACTTAAAATTGAAAGTTCACTCGGATAAACCGTTGGTCTGTGAGCTTTTTGATTCTTGGTGTTTTGCAGACGTACTCATATTTCTATGAATTTAGTCCTCTATCTTACCGAAGAAAAATATTCTATACAAGTATCAATCGCGAATTTTCCGGTTGCGTCACCAAAACGAAGAATAACCTCGCGTTGTCTTTACAAGTAACAAGATAATTTGTAAACTAGAATCCACATTGGAACGGCAAGTTGCGAATTTTCGGCTGCGAATTTTCGGCACGTCGTCCAAGAACATGTTGCCCCCAATTTTACTAACAAATTAACAATGGAACGACAACGGCATAATAGAAACGTTGTTTTTTCGTGAAAGGAAAAAACATTATGAGCGGACCCAAAGTTGGAACAGTAGTGTTAGGCGGTGCAGCAGTTGCCGCAGGTGGTTCGGCAGTTGCCTTGGCAGCCGCTGCAGTTGTTGCCTCGCCGGTTGTTTTGACCGGATTAATTGTTGCTGCTGCGGTTGCAGATAACCACCGAAAGAAAAAAATGACAAAAACAACAAAACGCGGCGCAGAACAATTTCTCAACTCCCACCAACTCGAACGGAATAATATGATCGCCGAAATTGAACGCGCCGAAAAACCCGTTCAATCATTATTGGCAAACGGCGAATCACGTTGGGAGACAATAAAACAGGATGTCGATAAAATACGACACGAAGCACAACTTGCCATGGCAAAACTAAAAGATGCGCCACAAACGAAAAACGAAGCAGAAATTTCATTACGCCAAGCCGAAATACTTTTGAACGAAGCCCAACAGCAGCAAAATCAATTCGTTCAACTTCGCAATGACTCAAATCAACGTTTTCGGCTTGCAAGAAATAATGCGTCCGCCGCCAAAAGAACTGTTCGGCAACATATTGCCAACGGCAATAAAGTCGGCGACCAGGCAGTCGGCACAATCAATCAGGCGGTCGAAAAAGCAAGATTAGCGAAAATTCAATTTGAAGAAACATTGCTCATTATTCTTAAAAAAGGAAAAGAAGAACGGAAACAAGAATTCTTACGCCGGAACGCATTGAGCAATATTGCTGTTGCGAAAAGCGAAATCGTCAAAGAAAACATTTCGCTCATCAACGATTGGATCAGCGAAGAGGCGGTTCGGTTGTTGGAGGAACATCAGGACAAAGCAAAAAAAGCATTTGATGCCGGACGTTATGAAGAGTCGTCGTTGTTAGCGCAAGAATCGGTTGCGATGTATCGGCAATTTTTTGATACGGCATTGCGAATCAAACAGCAGTTTGAGAGTCGTGAAATTATTACCGACGCTATTGTTGCCGCACTAAACGATCTGCAATACGATGAACCGGACGTCAACTACGAACCCAAAGAAGGAGTTGACAACACCATGTTCGGCAACATCACCATTTTCGCAAAATCAAAAGGCGAAACCGGTGATATGCGTTTGGCAATTGATCTTGACGGCAAGGTCAATCTTGACGTTGCGAATATTCCCGAAGGCAGCGAAACAGAATGTCATAACGCCATCACCAATTTGCAGTCGAAGATTAAAGAAGTTGTTGACTTGAATATTACGGATTGGGGGCGGGCAAAGGATGCGAACAATTACGGCACGGGCAACTTGCCGAAACAAAAAATCAAAACGCAAGAACACATAAAACAACGAGGATAGAATCTCATCGTCTATTCGATTTCAAAATAGCAAGTAAAAAAATGATCCTTAATTGTCAATAACGAGATTGAACACGGAACACACAGAAAAAGAACAAAATAGGAAAATTCCGCGTGTTTCGTGTTTGATTGGTCATTGCCGAGAAGGATCATTTCGCGTTTTTAAACAATGATTCGATTTCTTTTAAACTTAAAGCGCGGTTCCAAATTCGGAGTTCGTCAATATCGGCGTTGAGTTGAGGTTTGCCATTGCCGGTGCCGTCCTGACCAATATTCCACGATAACCGAGTATCAATGTCGCCATCCAATTGTCGAAAATATCTTCCCAGATTTTCACCAACCAGACTTTCGCTACAGAAAAACAATTGTCCTTCGGGATTTCCTGCAAAAAGTGTCGCGTTATTTTTTCGATCTACAGTTGCGGCGCAGAACCACCAATCATTCAACGCCAGAAAAATCTGTTTGACATCAACACGAAATTGGGCATTGTTGGCAATATTGAACCCGATAATATTGCCGTTATTTGCGGCGAAGGGATTGGCGAAGAGGCAGAATCCGGGATTTTGACCGGACAACCAATCTTTATTACTAATAAAAACCGGATCATTTTCTTGTACTGTTGGTATTCGCGTCCAAAACGCCACCGAAAAATTTCCTTCCGTTCCGAATTGTAATGCTTTTGGATTGCGGAGGGTTACGAATTGAGGTTGTTCGTTTTTGCGAATCTCAAGATAACCGTTTTGTTTTCCGCCGGTTGATTTGAGGGCGGCTCCACGATTTTCGGCAATAATTGATTCGGTATTTTTTGGAGCTTTATTTTCTAAATTGCCATCGAACGGAAGATAAACGAGAAGTCCATCGTCAACAGGTTTGGCGGCAGCGGAACGTATTTTGCTTTTTCCGCGAACAGAACCGTCGAGCAGACCCTTTTTTTTCATTTCCGCAACATCGAATCCGAAATGATCCAAAACGGTAACAGCAACATCCGCGCAACACGGTTGTCCTTGCATTTCGCCCGACGTTCTATTTTTGCCGGATTTACCGGAAATCAGCAGCGGAATCGTATAATGATCGGAACGCATTGCGCCATGCCCGTTAATCCAACCGCCGTGATCTGACGTAACCATAATCAACCAATTTTCCTTTGCGAAGTTCGGACGTTTTTTAATTGTATTGAGTATTTGACCGACCCAGCCGTCAATTTCTTCAATTGTTTTGATATACAGATTGTGTTTTGTTCCGGGCGGGCAATATCCGCCGCTATGACCGACCGCATCCGGTTTGTCGATGTACCAAAGCACGGCATCAACATCTGTTCCTTTTTTCCAGGTTTCCGTTTCGAAAGAGCCGTCGAGAATCGCAACAAGTTGTTGAGCGAGTATTCCGTCCGCGTTTTGTAACGCCAAATCACAACAATTATTTTCCGATACGAGCGTCATATCCGGTTTCCATTCGTACAAGAAGGCGGTTGATAGATTGGGTTTATGATTTTCGAGGCGAGTTAGAAATGTTTTATAAGTTTCGCTGGCATTTTTTTCGTTGTAATTTTTGTAGAAATCGTTGTTGGGAACTCGAGTTTTTTGTGTGGTTACTCCGGTTGCAATGGCAACATGGTTTGGGGCGCTGATTGTTGGTGCATCTTTAATGGTGTGAGCCGCCAACGACCAAGTACCGGCATAACCTTCCGCCCAGGAACCATGACTGATCGCATCAAAATTCGGGGTTGTTGCCATCAACATGACATCGGCTCTTGCCCCGTCAAGCATAATCGTCAACGATTTGGGAATTCCTTCCGCATGAAGGAATCGCACGGTCATCAATACAACAAATAGTGTTGAAAAAATGTACTTCTTCATTATTGATCTGCCTTTCTGAAATTAAAGGATTTATTTAACGTTCAAAGAAAATTCCGCGATATATTACTTTTTTTTATGTTGTCAAACGTTCGCGAATTTTTCGCCAAAGACCGAGCAAAATTCCGAACATCACAAAACAGAGAAGCATAACCATTCCGATGATCAATCCGCCAAGTTCGAAAATTGGTTCCATGTATGCCCAGATTGGTTTCCACGCAACAACAAGTCCCACGGTTGCCAGACACAAGAACGGACCGTAAGGAAATTCCCGATTTCGTCCCGATAAAACGTTTAGGAGACCGAGAATGAGTCCCGCAAAAGGAGCAAGGAAAAAAATAAGAATACAAGATTGCCAACCGAGAAACGCGCCGATCATGGCTATTAGTGTTACGTCGCCGAATCCCATTGCTTCGCGTCCCAACACTGCGCCGCCAATCAACCGAATACTCCAAATTAAAATCATTCCGCTTGCCATACCAATCAACGCCGTCAGTAATCCCGTTGTTGACGCCGAAGAATAGGACACCACCAACGCAAAACTAATCCAACCCAAAACCGCCATCATCACGAACCATTTTGTTCTGGGCGAACGATAAAGCCAACGGAAAAAGATCGCAACCGCCTTGCGAAACGGAAGTTGGGCATACCAGACCCGATTGAGCATGGCAAAACACCAAAACATCCAAAGGAAACCCAATAGAAGAGTTGTTTTGATTTGTTGTTGAGTTGTTGTTTGTTGTTGTTGGGCGATATTGATTGGGTTGGGGCTGTAAATATTGAGCGGAACCGCGTTGGGAGCGGCGGTGCGGCGAATATCGTAATATTCCATTGGATTTCTCCCTGCTTCGCGTGGAGCAGTCAACACGATTTCGTTGTGTACTTCTGTTACGGGCAGCAATGTTTGTGGAAGCCACGCGGCAACAATTAACCCCAAAATGGTACCGGGAATTGTCAACACGTCGGGAATAATCATGTCGTCAATATCAATAAGCGACGCCGCCAGAAGAAATGTAAAAAAAAGAAGATGAACACAGAAACGCAAAAAAACGGTTTCCCCTGTTTCGCGAACAACAATTCCTTCCGGCAACAACATTTGATGTTGTACTTCCCACACGAACAGCCAAGCATTACCGAATGCGGCGAGTAGTTCGACAAAAAACGGGCGCAACCAAAATCGAGAAGATTCCAAGCCGGGCAACCGTTCGGTTTCGGGGAGTAATTCGAGCCGTGTTTTGATGCGGCTCAAGGAAATCCAACCGAGAATCGGAACAAAGTCAAGCCAGATTTTGGCAAAGGGTTCTGGTTTTTCGGGTTGTTTCTTTTTTTTTCTCCGTTCTGTCGGAAACGAAACGGTGTTGAGTCGGTCGAGGAATTCCAGCGGCAAAACACGCCAAGGTGAACGAAAACGCGGCGTCCAACAGAAACAATCCACAAAATAATTCGTCAAACTTCCCAAAAATGCCCCGAAAATAAAGAAAATAACAATAGCAAAACTGTGTTCCATAAAATAAAAATAAAGACAATGTGAAAATAAATAAAATTGACAAAATAGCGACTTGTTTTCTATTATACATTTGTACGGATTGGAGTTCAATCTGCACCGATTGGAGTTCAAACTGCTCAGGTTGGAGTTCAAACTGCACAGGTTGGAGTTCAACCTGCACAGGTTGGAGTTCAAACTGCACAGGTTGGAGTTCAAACTGCACAGGTTGGAGTTCAATCTGCACAGGTTGGAGTTCA
>JAIRTV010000226.1 GCA_031254675.1 Planctomycetaceae bacterium
TATTGTTTTGTTGCTTGCGTTCATTAAATTTATCAAATAACATACAAAACGGAAAGGATTATAACATGCCCCATTACCTCGTCAAGTCCCCCCAAAAACAATACCAACAACTCCAAAAATCATTTCGCTAAACATAAATTAAATTTAGAAATCAAAAATAGTTTTTTATAGACTATCGTAATTAAATTCTACTTTACTTTGCAAAATAATTTCATCTAAAATTTCGTTTAAATATCCTTGTTTTACGGTCTCACTAAAACGAGTTAAAAGCAATGGGATATTGATAATTTCTTCTATACAAGCCATATATTTTTCAACGATTATTTTTATTGAGTATGTTTTTGAGGCGTTTTCTTGTATTTTTTGTAAAATTTCTTCTGTTGGCTCAATAGATTTGATTACAAATGAAATCGGGAATTTTTGAATTTTATCTATATCAAGAAAATATTTTTTGAAATCCAACGTTTCTGTAACTTGGAAAAATCTGCCCAACGGCTTCATAACAAAATCAATGCCACCATCATTTGCGTTTGTTCGTCCGGTTTTGTAGAGTGTTAGATTTTCTTTGTTGAGTTTGTCAATTTCAAAACCCCAATATATTTGTTGATCGTGATAGTAGTATTTCAATATCGCATAACTTACAATCTCAAACAATCTGGCATCAACATTGGGAGCAATCAAACCAATAATGAATTTTTCTACTTGTTGCGATGTTGTTGTTCCTAATTTTTGTAATTCTTCACATGATTTCACAAAACGCCAAAAAGCATCACGCTTAGTACGAATATACTCGTCAATAATAGTAATAATTGTTTTCGCTATATTGAATGTTTTTTTACCAATATTAATTTTTAATAAATTTTCATTTACCCAATAACGATTAGTTTCAAGATTGCGAAGAATCGGAATATAATCTGTACTAGGAAAATACTTTTGAAATTCAGAATTCATGCGATTATTCAATGCGTGATTTTGCAATTTGCTACCAAATGGTAATTTCCTTTGTCGTATTAAAAGATTGTTAGATAAAGCACCGATGTAAGTTGAATAATCGCCTTTTTTATCATAGCCGTTTAAAATGTAGTCTTCTATAATCACATAGATCGCATATAAATTCGCAAAACTACCTCTCGATTTTGAACCACGATTAGCAGATCGCGTTTTCTCGTTTAGATATTGAATGAGAAAACTTTTGTCAAAAATTTCATCAGCATTTTTGCCAAATTCTTGTTTCAAAATTTTCTTGATATTTTCAGTGAATAAATGTTTCATCAGATTGTTTTCCAAATAAATTCAGTAGTGATGGATTTTGAGTTCGTGCTTTTTTGGTTTCAAAAGTGCGTATTTCTTTTTGTAATTTTTCGCCGTTGTATTCATTGGTTAGCTGCAACCTACGTAAACCAATCTTCACATAGTCCTCTTGTAACTCAATTCCTATTGATTTTCTACCTAATTGTTTGGCTACGAAACTTGTTGTAAAAGTGCCTGAAAACGGGTCTAAAATTGTATCACCTTTATTTGAGCTTGCCGCGATTATTCGTTTCAATAATGCAATCGGTTTTTGTGTTGGGTGATTTTCGTATTCGTCCATGCGATAACGAACCCGCGAAAACTCCCATACATTGCCCGGTACTTTTTCCAAATTGTAAACTTGCGGCGGATTTTTTCGATAATCAATCAACTTTCTTTTCGCTCCAGTTTTGGCTTCAACTAAAATATCTTGCGAATTAAAAGTGTAATCGTTGGGATTTTTAACACAAAATAAAATCGGCTCATACATAGAGCCATAATAATTTTTCGCTTGAACTCCAGAACTGTCATAATACCAAATCAAACGAGAAAGTATTGCCATTCTCTTGCGAATAAAAATATCAAAATAAGGCATAAATTGTGTAGAAGTCATAATGTACATGCTGCCATTCGATTTCAATTTATTGATACACAAATCAATCCACTCATAACACCAATTCAAATACTCTTCTTCTGTTGCCCATTTATCTTTGTGTCCGTTAAAGTTTTTGCCTATGTTGTATGGAGGATCAACAAAAATTAAATCGACAGAATGATCAGAAATTTCACAAGATAAAATCTCCAACGAATCGCCTAATATTATTTTATGATCTTGATAATCAAATGTTTTCATAATGTTATAATAAATAAACTAATTAAAGGTTATACTGCCGGTATGAGCGATAGGTTTCGCCATCGAGTAAATACTTCGCGTTGCTACTTTTACCGTGTTCAGCTCTGCGAATTTTAAAGTAGCTTTAATATAACAAGATATCTACGCATTTCAGTATTGATTCCAATGTTTATCAGTTGACATTTTCTTTCGATAATTTCAAGGAATTTTTTCAAAATATACACTAAAAGTTCGATTTTTAAACTACTTACAATTTAAATTTTTATTTATTATCGTTTGTTTTGCTTGTTTGAACGCAGGTTTTGGCGTTTTTTCAATTTTGGAGAAGGTCATAATAACAATGCCGTATTGAGGATTTGCGAATGATAGATCTTTGGGCTTCAATATTGTTTGGGCGAGGAAGGGCGAGAATACTTGACAGTGTTTTTTTTGTTGGTAGAATGAACCAAAGTTTTGTGCAGCAAACTCAAGTTTTAACAACAAAGAAAGGAATTTCATTATGAAAATTTCTGTCGTGTATTGGTCAGGAACCGGTAACACCGAAACAATGGCAAAATTAATTCAAGAAGGAGCCGCATCAACCGGTGCAGAAGTTACCCTCAAAGAAGTTGCCAACGCTAGTGTTGCCGATGTTACAGAAGCCGATGTGGCGTTTCTTGGTTGCCCGTCCATGGGAGACGAAACGCTCGAAGAAGGAGAATTCGAACCGTTTATCTCGTCGATTGAAGATAAAATCAACGGTAAAAAACTTGCGTTGTTTGGTTCTTACGGTTGGGGCGACGGGCAATGGATGCGCGATTGGACAGAACGGATGAAAAAAGCCGGTGCTGTTCTTGTTGCCGAATCATTGATCGTCAACGAATCTCCAAACGGTAATGACGCCGAACAATGTAAAACTTTCGGAAAATCCGTTGCGTAAACTTTTGTTGCCGCTTCGGAAAATGTTACCAACATTGATGCCGGACAATAATATTGTACTTTAGTGTGTTGCTATTGTGTCGATAGGGAATTTGTCCGGTATTATTTTTGTTCTGTCGCAATACTATTTGCCAATCCGGTTTTGGGAAGCGTGTTTTGCTTTTTGCAGTGCATCCGACACACCGTCAGATGGAACAGTTTGCTCTTTGTTTTGTTTTTCTGTTGTTGCCGGAACGGAAGGCGTGGAGGGCGGCGTGGAGTTTTCCGAATGATTATGTCGCAAAATATTTTGTGGTGCAAAGCGGCGGAAGAGGGAAAGCGAAATTGTTTTCGGGTTGTTATTGTTTTTGGCGTTGTTGTTATTGCTGTTGAGGAGTTGACGATTATTTGGGCGGATTTTGTTGCTCCAACGGTTGCCCCAAGCGCTGATCCAACCTGTTCGTCGTTGGAAAATTTCAGCGACTAGACAGATTATTGCGGCGTAAATGAAGCAAGACGAAAGATCGAAATAACGCGGAACATTGGGAATATCGTTCCACATTTTTGGCAAGTCTAATCGTTCGTGTCCGCCGGTCATTGTTGCGAGTTGTTGGAGGGAGTTTGCTCCGTTCTGACCGATTCTGTTGCCGAGCGTGGGGCTGAACTCCGGCGAATACGGAAGGCAAACCGGCGGAAGTTGAAACCGTTTCGGAATATTGTTGCCTTCCTCTGTTAATAGAATTGTTGCTTGAATTGTTTCGTTGCCTGTTAGGGCGATGTTCGTACCGAGCAGGGATGGTTCTAACCAATGCAACGCGATGTTTTCAGTTTCTAGGCGGTGATCTGAGGTCTGTTTTAATATTGAGAGCGAAGGCGTTGTTGTTGGGGGTTGATTGAGTTCGGGGTCGAGGTGCAGCCGAATCTGGCAAGTTCCGTTGTTGAGATGTTGAGTTAGCAGCATATTATTGGGCAACTCTTCCGTACGCCCTGCCGTCCAACGCACAAGACTGGTTAACATTGACGGGTAATCTTGCCACGACGCCATCGAACCCGTGTACGAACCGTCAACTTGTCCCGTGTAACAGAGAACACGTCCTAGACCTGCTTGCCACGAAGCGATTATTGGAGCTTGGTAATCGTCGTCCGTAACCGCCGAAGCTAACGCCCCCGATTTGAGGTAACACAGATTGTATCCTCCGAGATTCGGAGGCGTACTCAATGTTGTTCCGGTTAAGGTGATGATTCCGCCGGTAAAATGGAACGGGGTGGCGTCTTCCAAAAACGTGCTACGGGCAACCGTGAAGGTGTCCAACGCAAACAATCGCGGTAAATCGTTGGCGTGTTCTGTAAAATAGATATTGCCGCCGCCGATGTTGGCGATATTTTTGCAAAGTTCGGCGGTTGCTCCGTTTTCGGTTCCTAACGCGATCACGCTGCAAGTAATTCCGGCGTTTTTGCAAGCAGTTAGCAGACGGACATAATCTTCGGGTTGTTCGGTGTCGTCGGCGTCGGTGAAAAGAATAATGTGTTTGGTGTCGGCATTGGCACGGGCAAGAATTTTGCTGGCTGCCGACAAACCGACATAAACAAAAATACCGCCGCCGCCCGGGGCAATTGAGAGAATTTTATGGCGGTCATTTTGGGGGTTTGAATTTTGTTTGAGCGGAATAATAGTTTGGGCGTGTGTATCGCAGGTGAGGACGGCAACTTCGTCGAATGGGGTTAAAATGTTGAGAACTTCGGCGGCGCCGAGGTTGGCGAGGTCCATTTTGATTCTGCCGTCGGGAACGACCATTCCCATTGAGCCGGAACGATCCATGAGGATGGCGATAGCGACGGCGAGTTTTCGGTGTTCTTTTCGGAGTTCCATTGAGAGGGGCAACACGGCATCCAGGGGCGATTGGTAATAACCGCCGAGAGCATAGGAATTTTTTCCGCCGGTCAGCATCAATCCCGAACCGGTTTGCTTGAGCCAAGCGGCAATCAATTCCATTCCGGAAATTCCGATTGAGGACGAAGGGATATTGTCCAACACAATACCGGAATAACGGCTCAAAAACGGCAACGACCAATGAATTTCGGAACCGTTGGCGATTTCGGTGGTGATGGCGGAGTTGCCGAGTATTGCCGCCAACTTCGAAGCGGGAGGCGAACCGGTTGCCGAAGGCGGAACGAGAATGAGTATTGGTTTCTCTCCTTCGACGCCAACCAATTTCCGCGCCGAATTATTTTCGGGGACGGGGTCATTGTCGTGTCCGCGAACCCGAAGTTCGCAGGACAACACGCCCGAGTTTCCGGCTTTGAGGAAAAATTCAAACCGGTTGTTGCCCGAGACGAGCGAACGGGTTCCGGCGGCGACAAGGATGTTGTTTTGAAAGAGTTCATAATCGGTTTCTTGAGCAACCGGAACATAAACCCAACCGGTTATTTTAAATACTTCTTCCGGCAAAACACGGTCGGGGGCGTCAAGCGACAGAATGGCGATGTCGCCAACAATAGGGCGTTCGATCACCCGATAATCAACCGCAATACCACGTTGAACGAGTTGCGAAACTAATTGAGTTGGCGGATTGCCCGTCCAGCGTCCGTCGGACAAAATAAGAAGCCGACCTTTATTATTTAGCGGAATTAAGGACAATGCCGTTTCGATGGCGTTGCTGAGGTTGGAGGCGTCGGATTGAATTTCTGCTGTGAATTCGCCGAATGTTCCGGTTTCGCGACCGGCGGGAAGGCGTTCCGGCAAGGACTTCGCCCCAAACGAAACAACTCCAAGTCGATTACCGTCTTGAGCAATACCAATATGTTGGAGCAACAAATTGATGGCGAGTTTTTGTGTTGTTGCGGCGTCGTTCGGCATGGAACGGCTCCGGTCGGCAATCACAATAATTGTTCCGCGACGCGCCGGCAAAAGAAACATTGGTTGAGTCATCGCCAACACAATAAGAAAAAAAATCACAAAACGTAAACATGTCAGAAACCGCGTTGGTATCCGCCAAAAATAAAACGAACACACTATCGGAATTAAAAGAAAAAACCAAATCGGTTGCTGAAAAAATATCATCACAACAATAAAGAATGACAACGAAATCGTTTGTGTGAGTGCGTCTTCGCAATGGGTACGGCTAGACAGGACAACATCTCGGAAAACTCTTAACAGTATTACTGTCATTTTACGCAGAACAGGAACAACATATCTTTTCGGCTTGATTCCGTTCGGGTTGCCAACCTTTCTTTTCAGGTGGGCAATCTTTCTTTTCAAGTGGACAACCCGAAAAGAAAGGGAGAATCCCGGCTCAAGGAAGGGTTCAGAGAAAAGATCCACTGTCATATTCAGTTTCCTTGCGATTGTTTTAAGTTATTCTGGTGCCAGAATGAGTTATTCTGGTGCCAGAATGAGTTATTCTGGTGCCAGAATGAGTTGTTCTGGTGCCAGAATGAGTTGTTCTGGTGCCAGAATGAGTTATTCTGGTGCCAGAATGAGTTGTTCTGGTGCCAGAATGAGTTATTCTGGTGCCAGAATGAAGTTATTCGGAGTTATTCGGGAGCCCGAATGAGTTGTTCGGGAGCCCGAATGAGGGGATCTCATCATTCCTCGTAACCGTATTTTATTATGAGCGTGAGCGTTAATGCGATCTTTTAGAAATTGTGGAATGTTTGTAGTATGGACAAAACGTTTACCATTCAACTCACGCAAGAGAGAAAATTACCGTGAACGCTTACTTTTATTTTTCGTTTTGCATTTGTAGAACTCGTGTTTCGCCGAGTTTGAGCGGAATCGTGAGAACCGAACCTTTACCGATTGTTGTACCATCGAGCAAATCA
>JAIRTV010000265.1 GCA_031254675.1 Planctomycetaceae bacterium
CGCCGTTGAAATATGAGGAATTTGTTTACAAAGCGGAAGGACGTTTTAGCGATATACTTAATTTTCTCAAACAAATGGAAAAATTTACTTACCCCGCAAAAATAACACAATTCTATTTGAGAACATCGGAAATTGTTACACCAACACAAACCTATAATACTAATGATCGTCGGTTGGCGATTTTGCAACTGCAATTCCATTTGATTCTGTATTTTCACGAGTAAAGCGATGTTTTCGGACAAAAAGGTTATTGATCTTTCGCGGATTGTTTCGAGTCGAGAGGCACTTCGTATTATTCCGCCGGCGATGGCGCGACGTTTGGGTGTGTTGCCGGTGATGATTGCCGACGAAAAACTGTACGTGGTCATGGAAGACGACGAAGATTATCTTGTATTATCGCAACTGGAAAATCTGGTCGGGTTGCCGATTATCGTACTGAAACCCAAAACGCCGGAATCTGTTGCAATATTTATTCGTAAATATTATCCGGAACAAGTGAGCGAATTGGATGGTACACCGCTTGGTTTGCTTGAGGAAATTGTGTTTCGTGCGATGTTGTCGCGTTCCAGCGATATTCATTTTGATCCTGAACGCGATCAAGGATATGTTCGTTTGCGGATTGATGGCATGATGCGGATTGATCAACAATTGCCGCTTGCGAATATGAATGAGTTGATTTCGGCGGTTAAAGTTTCGGCGGGGCTTAATATTGCCGAACATCGTATTCCGCAAGACGGGCAACTCACATTGTGGATCGGTAACGACGAAATTTCCATGCGTGTTGCGACCGTGCCAACGCTTTACGGCGAAAAAATGACGCTTCGGATTTTAGCAACGGAAAATACATTGGCGGAACTTGCCGAACTCAATATGCTCGGCATGAACGAACAACATTTACAAACATTGCTCGGTACGCTCGAAAACGCACACGGTGTTATTTTACTTTCAGGTCCCACCGGAAGCGGTAAAACAACAACACTGTACGCCGCACTTCGTCATCTGAAAAAAACCGGAACGTTACATATATTAAGTATTGAAGATCCGGTTGAAATTCCGCTTGACGGAATCAATCAAATTCGTATTGACAGCGAACGAATTGATTTTAACCGTGCGCTTCGCAGTACGTTGCGACACGATCCCGACGTGATTATGATTGGTGAAATTCGTGACGCGGAAACAGCTGATATCGCCATTAAAAGTTCGTTGACCGGACATTTGGTTCTTTCAACCTTGCACGCCAACAATTCGGTCGGAGTTATTGCACGATTATTGAACCTCGGTGTCGCAACCGAATTGGTCAACTCCGCATTACGGCTTGTCATCGCGCAACGTTTAGTACGAAGCCCGTGTCCGCATTGCGTCCGCTTGGAAACACCGTCAACACTTGATCGCGAATTTTTCGGTTGGAACAACGAAGAAATATTAGTACCAAAAACGGTCGGCTGTCCACTTTGCAATCAAACCGGATACGCAGGTCGCCTCGGTTTGTACGAAATGGTTCCCATCGACCGCAAAGTACGCGAAATGATACGGAATAAAGAAAGCGAAGACGCATTGTCTCATTATTTGTTCGGCGATCACGCCCTGCTCACACTACAAGCCGACGGCACAGAAAAAATACGAAAAGGTTTGACAACTCCAGAAGAAGTTCGTCGCGTCGTTTATTTAAACGATAAATAAAATCAAACCGTACTTCAGTAAACCGATTCGAGGGATTGTATGAAATGATATTTTATGGATAATAGTGAAAAAATTTGTAAGGCTTTAGTGACAACACAAGTTAATCGTTCTATTTCGTCCCTGTCATTCGATAGGAATAACCTTTGGCAATGTTAATTGTCATTTTAATTCGTCCATTGAAAATTGACGCACAAAATTTATTTTAGTTTCAAAAAAAGGAGAACTGCTGATATGTCCAAAAAGATCAATACACAAAACTTGAAAGGAGTCAATGATTTTGCCTCTTCCGAGCAACTGCTTCGAAATAATATCATGAAAATTTTTCGCGAAACATTTGAACGATATGGATACGAACCTCTTGATACAGCAATTCTTTGCACTTATGATTTGTTGGCTTATAAGTACGATAATAACGCGGAAATATTACATGAAATCTATAAATTGACCGATCAAGGCGAACGGAGTTTAGGATTGCGGTATGATTTAACGATACCGTTTTGTAAAGTGATTGCCAATAATAAAAATTTGAGTTTGCCTTATAGACGATATGAAATGGGGCATGTGTTTAGAAATGGTCCCGTAAAATTAGGACGAAGCCGAGAATTTTATCAGTGTGATGTCGATGTTGTTGGTATTGATGGACGGTACATAGAAATCGAACAACTTTGTTTGGTAACCGATGTATTCAATAAAATCGGCATTGACGTAACTATTAAATGGAATAACAGAAAAATCATGACCGGACTGCTCATGGAGTCCGGTATTCCCGAAAATCAAATAACAAACGCAATAGGAATTATTGACAAGAAAGAAAAAATATCTCCCTCCGAATTATTGAACGAATTTTCAAAAATCGGTCTCACTGAAAATCAGTATCATTTAATCATTGCCAATTTTTCTCAAACGCTTGACGATTTCTGTTGCAGGACAGATTTTCATAACGATACATTGTTGGAAGGTATTCAAGAAGCGAAAAACACTCAGGCGTTGATTTCCCAGATCGAAATGTTAAATAATAAAACGTTATTTTCTCCTTCGCTGGCGAGAGGTCTTGGAATCTATACGGGAATTGTGTTTGAATTTTATGATCGCGATTGTCGATTAACTTGTAGTCTTGGCGGAGGGGGAAGATATAATAAAATCATTACGGATTTCATGGATGACGGTAACGAATATCCGGCTCTTGGATTATCCTTTGGCTTAGAACCTATCTACACGATACTAAAAGATAATACTGTCAAAGATAATTTAGTTAACGTTTACATTATTCCAATGAGTACGGAAATAGAATGTCTGAAATTAGCAACAACATTACGCACGGAAGGACTCAATGTTGTTATCGAAATGAATAAAAAGAAAATCAAAAAATGTTTCGAATATGCCGACAAACAAAAAATCCGATACGTTATTGTTGTCGGTGAAAATGAAATTGCCAAAGGACTGTTTACTGTAAAAGATATGGAAAAAAGAGAACAAGTTGAATTAACGGCTGTTGATCTTGTTCGATATGTTAAAGAAGGGGGAAATGATACTAATGTTGACAGTAATGTAATAACAAATCAATATTATTGAATGTGTGAAATTAACCTTCAATTTTCCGAAAGATTATCCCATGCGAACTATTCCGATATTTATTACAGTTTCGATATTTATTATACTGATTTGTTTGGTTTCCATTGTGAATATTTGTACCGGCAAGGCAGCAGAACCGATTACGGTTAAAACGGATGTTTCGGTACGGAATTGGTCGGTTCCGACGGTGTTGGTGATTCGTCAGGAATTGATCCATTGGCTCGAAACACAGAATCTTGCCGAACCACAAAAGCGTAACGAATTGCCGATTTACCGCTTTGAATCCGAACCAACTTCCGAACTTTCAGGAACGGCGTTGTTTGAATTAACCATTGAATCGTTACGGCAAGCATTGCCAACCATAGCAACTTATCTGGAATCTTGTGACGTTTTAGCGTGGCAAGAGCTTCCGTTCGGTCAACCGGTTGTTTTGCCGCAAGTTCCGCTTCAGGTTTATCTTGGTGATTCCGGAACAAAATATCTTTACGCCTCGCTTCGGTATTATCTTGCGTTACGGTTGGTTCAGTCGCGGCTTTACGATGAAGCGGTTCCGATTCTGGATGAGATGACACCGGAAAATAGTGTTGATCCGGTCGGAGTTCTCGTAACACGCGCGATCATTTGCCATCATCTGGGACAATCGGAGAAAGGTCTTACTGCTCTGGAAGAACTTAAAACCGTAACAGATCCGTCGGCTCCGCGTCGATTTATGGAATTGGCGAAATTGCTTGAATTTGATTTGAAGAACAATAAACAGGAAGAAAATGATCCCGAAAAAATTGCCAAAAAAATGAGCGATGTTCGGCGACGGCTCGGCAAAGGACGAACTGACGACGGAACACAAGAAGCAGAAAACGGCGTTTTGAAATCGCTTGATCAATTGATTGAAAAGATTGAAGAACAGGCTCAAAAACAAAATCAGAATAATAACCCAAACGATCAAGGTCAACAAGCAAACAAACCCGCGGACGACAGCAGAATTTTGAAACAAAAAGCGCCCGGCAATATTGATCGGCGCGATTTCAATCCAGAAGGACAATGGGGCGATTTACCACCGCAAAAACGGGAAGAAGCTCTATTACGTATCGAAAAAGAATTTCCGGCGCATTATCGCGATATTATCGAACAATATTTTCGCGAAATGGCAGGAAAACAAGAATAGCCGGCTTCGGTTTAGCAAAATCGGTTATCGTTTAAAATAATACGGGTAATTATTCGTATTGCCGAATTGTTTCTCTAAATTAACAACCGCCTTGTGAATATTCGGAAATAATTGGAAATTTTGCTGTTGACGATAAAAACTTTTTTATGTATGCTTTTAGGGAAAAATATTCGTTAAAAATTTCCTCATTTTCATTTTTAGCCATGTTTTCTCCAACCCTCTTAATTACAGACGATGATGCCGGTTTCCGCGAAACCTTGCGGGAAATTTTGGAATTAGAAGGATTTCGAACCTTTTCAGCCGAAGATGGAATGGAAGCCTTCGAAATCGTCAAAGCAGAACCGGTACATGCCGTCTTGCTCGATATGCACATGCCACGCATCAACGGTCTCGAAACAATTCGGTTAGTTCACGAAATTAAACCGGAATTGCCCTGCATTCTGTTGTCGGCAGCATTGGATGAAATGATCGTTAAAGCAGCAGAAAAACTGTTCGCCTTTTCCGTTTTGTCAAAACCGTGCAGTCGGAAACAAATTATGTCCGTTGTTCGCAGAGCGTTGCAAAATTCTTATTCGTTTTGAGTTACAAAAAAAACGATTACGGCGGGAAATATTGTCTTCATAATTTTTCCAGTAACTCAATTAGTTTTTTCTGTGTGTAGTATCCGCGCAACACAATTGGTTGCGAGGGATTGTTCGGGTCGAACAACGCCAGAACAGGAACTTGTTCGGAACCGAGTTTTTTCAATAACTCTGTCGCTTCGCCCTGACGTGTACAATCCGCAACCAATGAAACAATTTGTTTTTCGTCCAATAATTTCCGAATAGAATCGGTTTTCAAAACCGTCGCTTCCAGAACTTTGCAGTTGACGCACCAATCCGCTGTAAAATCAATCATAATCGGCTGATTCATTGCCCGCGCAGATTCAAACGCCGATAAAGTGTACAATTTCCAATGTTGCCCTTGATTTCCGTGAAGACGAGATCGCATTGCGGATTCTAATGTGTACGGAAATTGAAGAATTGGAATTTGAAACGAAAATAAAATAACTACGGCAGGAACAATCACCGCCATAATTTTTACAACGCTATTTTGTTTCGCGTCGAACTGGCGACGTCCCAGCAACCAACAGGCAAACCAAAGTGCAAACAACAACGCCACTGTCGGCAACATCCGTTCTATTTGTACGAAAAAAAGAATCCAAACTACGGCAATCAATAGAAAAAAGCCCATAGTTTTTTTGAATGTTTCCATCCATTGTCCGGGTTTTGGAAAAAATCGTAACAATTCGGGAAAAGCCCCGATCAAAAGATACGGCGAAGCCATTCCAAGTCCAATCATACCGTAAGCAAGAAAAACCAGTTCCGTATGACCGGAACGAATTTGCATATCCGCCCAATTGACCGCCGGACTGAGCAACGGCGCACCACACGGAATCGCAAGAAGTGTGGTGATCATCCCTTTGAAAAACGCGCCAATAAAACCTTCTTGTTGCAAAATTTTTCCCGAAGTTGTTCCGCCCAACCAGTTGCCAAGCGGCGGCGGTAACGATAATTCCCAAATTCCCATCAGACTTAACGCCATAACAAAAACAACACTTGCCATGACGATGTTAAATAAATCAAACGTAAAAAGAATACTCAACCCACAATTCAAAAACGCCAAAAAAAGAAATACAGACAACAACCCCAACACATACCAAAGATTCAAAACAAACGCTTTAATCCGACTTTTTCCGGCTTGCTCAAAAAAAGATAGAATTTTGAGACCAATCACCGGCAAAACACAAGGCATAAAATTCAAAATAATTCCACCAAGAAAAGCGTACAATAACGCCGTTTCAAAACCTGTGACCGGTACAATTTCTTGCGGCACAAAATTTTCTGTTGCGTTTATTGTTTGCGGAATGTCCGTTGGGGAATCGGTTCGGAAGACAAAACGATCAGCAACCGATGTCGATTCACGAAGATATTTTGTTACGTCCAAAGCAGGATCATAAACCGCTTCGAAAGGAATGGCAATCGGGATACAAACACCTCCTTCGCCCATTTGACAAACTTGCCCGTCCAATGTTCCTCGAATCAATTGATCTTTCGGAAGTTCATTTTGAAACGTCAAAATCCATGTTACCGCCTCGTGATGCGATTCAATATCCACGTTGAAACCAATAACATTTTCATCCACATCCGGCGCAATTGTCGGCTGTATTTTTTGCAATTTTAATTCCGGTGATTCAAATTGAAAGGTTGACCGGATTGTGCCGCCTTCGGGTTGTGTTACGGAATAAAGATGCCAGTTCTTCACAATCGTCACGTCAAGAACAAGATATTGCCCAGAAAATGCCCCGTTGACCGTAACCTGATTTTTCGGAGCCTGCAATGAATTTTCCGTACTAAAACTATCAAGATCGTAAATACTGTTGAAGTTAATCTGTGCCGAAAGTGGTTGCGCCGTAACAGGAAACACCACAAACAACAAACAGAATACAGTAATACACCATACAATAATGCACCGTAAAAAAAATCGCATCATAAAATAGAATATAATTTGTAGTGAAATTGATCACGATGTCACCGAACAAGTCGAAGCCGTTTTTTAATTTTTCGGAATTTTTGGTTTTAACTCAGTTCGGTAATTCCCGGAACTTGAAATTGAGAACAAAAATCAGCAATTTCCCGACGGATTTTTGGGGCTTCCTCGTCGATTCGCGTGATATTTTGACAAACACGATGAATCCAACCGGCAACTTGTTCCATTTCGGTTTCTTTCATTCCCATTGTGGTTAGGGATTGCGTTCCCAAACGGACACCGCTGGTGGTGAACGGACTTCGCGGATCGCCGGGAACCATATTGAAATTCGCAATAATTCCCGATTTCGCCAACGCCTTTGCCGCATCTTTGCCGGTAAAATTTTCGCTTCGGAAATCCAAAATCAAAAGATGTGTATCTGTTCCGCCTCCGGCTAAATAATAACCGTAAGCCAGAAGCGAATCGGCTAATTTTTTCGCGTTTTTCGCAATCTGAATTCCGTAACTCTTAAATTCCGGCGTCAACGCTTCTCGAAACGCTGTTGCCATTCCAGCAATAATATGAAGATGCGGTCCGCCTTGCAAGCCGGGAAAAACCGCACGGTCAATTCGTTGTGCCAAATTGAGTTTGTGATCCGCAAAATATTTTGATTGCAAACGATCTTCGATTTTCGAGAGCAAAAAACCAGCACGCGGTCCCCGAAGCATTTTATGGCTGGTACTGCTCACAACATCGCAATACGGTACCGGATCAGGGTGGACCCCGGCAATAATCAACGCATTGATATGAGCAATATCCGCAACAAGATAAGCATCAATTTCGTTGGCAATTTCCGCAAAATCTTTGTATTCAATTTTGTGCGGATAAGCAGTTGCTCCAACCCAAATCATTTTGGGGCGTTCTTTTTTGGCGGTTTGCCGAATTTGATCCATATCGAATTTTCCGGTTTCAGGACTCGGTCCGTAAGGAACTTGAACATAGTCGATTCCAGAAAAATTAACTTTCCAACCATGCGTCAAATGACCACCGCTCGGAACCGGCATTCCCATAAGTTTGTCGCCGGTTTTCAGCAACGCCCGATAAACAGCACTATTCGCCGGCGAACCACTGTAAGGTTGGACATTGGCGTGTTCCGCACCAAAAAGCTGCTTCGCACGAGCAATCGCTGTTGCCTCAATTTGGTCAACAAATTCATTGCCCTCGTAATATCTGGCTCCAGGATAACCCTCCGCATACTTATTGGTCAAAATCGAACCACAAGCTTCCAACACACTAAATGAAACATAACTTTCAGACGCAATCATCTTCAACGTACTTGATTCATAATGCGTTTGCCGTTGAATCAGTTCATAAATTTCCGGATCAGTTTGCTTAAGGTGGGGATAACGTTCCATGTCAACTATTAGGGTAAGAAAAAATCAGAAACTGTAAAATCGTAACAACTCAATGGAATTTTCATTGAAAACACCCAAAAGATAAACAATCAAAAGGGCAAATATTTTACCATGTTCGGTAAACAATGTTTCTCTATGTTTGGTAGGCATTGTTTCACTACGTTTGGCGGGTAATGTTTCACTGTGTTTGGTGGGCAATGTTTCGCCGAAACATTGCGTCGGCGATAGCCGACTTGACCTTGTGTTCGGACGGAAATTGGAAAAACCAATTCAACCGTTGCGATCTTTTGGCAAAAGGTCGTCCACCACCTGATTTAAAGGTTGCCTACATAAGGTTTATCTTCTAACGGCAAATTCCATTGAATCATTACTCAAAATAATTAAGGCGAATCATTCTACCAAACTCACAACAACATTGCGAGTACCGTCACATCGAAAATTGTTGTTCTTTCTTGGTTGACGAAAATATTGCCAAGACAACACAATGAACATAAAAACAACTGAATTATTATTACTATTTTCTTCCTTTAACTTTCACAAGAACGAGATGTTCGTATTTCCATGCGTGTTCTACTTCGAACTGTGCGGAAATAACTTCCGGCGGAAAATCGGTAATAATAATTTCCGGTACAAAATTCGGATCATAATTTGGAGTGTTTTTGAGAGATTCGGGATAAATCACCCACTCAATCCGATAATTGCGGTTAAAAGTACGAAGGAGAGCCCAAAACGGATATTCCCAACGATCATACGTCGTGTCCAACGCCATGCCAATTTGCGTAACACCCAACTCGTCGATCTTGTTGGTAATCGATAAATGATCAATCATGTAAACAGGAACTTGCCGAAAATATTTATATTTCCGATGAAAAAGATAAGATTCACGAAATGATCGGACAACAAAATAATTTTCTAAAAGTTCAGGATTCGTGATGGAAATGTCCACATCAACAAGTTGTTCTCCCGAAGCAAGCGATTTGAGATTATTTTCTTGCGTTGTTTCCGATTGATTTTCAATCGGTCTGGCAACCGTTTTAAGCATGGCGTCCAGCGGATTGAAAAAAGTCGAGTTGGCAACCATGAAAACAACATAAAGAAACGAAATACCAAAAAGTAACGGAATAAATTGACTAATCCGTTTCGCCGCCAGAATACGACAAAGCCCAATAGCAATAAACGGAATACCACCAAGAAAATTCGGTAACAACAACCTCGCCCCAAACGGTTGCCAACGGAATAATGCAGAAAAAAGTAAGAAACCAAAAATCGTAAGCCAAGTATAAATCATCAAATAACGGTGTTGATGTTGATATTCGGGACGAATCAATTGTTGTTGCGGTTCTTCGTCTAAACTTACGGTTGAGTTGATTTCCCGATTCGATAATTCAACCGCATGCCTTTTTGCCTTACGTTTGGAAAACATTTTTTCTGTTTTCTGAAACGTTGTTTTTGGAAGAGATGTTTTCGGGGGGGCAGGAAAAAATAATTGACGGCATTGGTTTGAGCAATAGGATAAAGCGACAATACTGAAAAGAAGAATGAGCAACATATTACCGGAACGATAATCATCAAGAACAAACACGGTTTCGTATTCATAAGGAATTGTTCCGACTCCCGTGTAACTTGTTTGTGTATCATTCCACGTGATACCAAGAACACGATGTAATTGCATCAAAAAACTTTTATTGTACTGATTAACCGCTTCGCTGGGAACACGGAGCTGCATTCCAATATTGCGAATAGCATTGGAAAAAACAACATCAGGTCCAAAACGAAGATTACGGTGCATTTTTTGATGATGAACCGGTCCAAACAAATGACCACTTGTCTGAATATTACGAATAAAATACGGTACGTTAAATATAAGAAATCCCAAAATTAGAACACTATAAATTGACAAAACTTTTTTCCGATAAATTTTTAAGTATCGTAAACCAAACCAACAACAAAACGGAATTTCAAAAGCGGCAATAGAAAATTTTGTATTCAAACTCAATCCAAGTGAAATTCCCATACAAACGGCATAAAACAATCGTTCGCGTTGCGATAAATCAACGGATGAGACGCTACTGAGTTGCAATCCGAAATAGAGAAAATTGAAGAAAAAGAATGTCAGTAAGATGTCTGTTTGCGTTGTTGGAGCTTCAAAAAGCACAATCGGCGCCGAAAGAATCAACAAACATCCCAAAATTTGGCAACGTCCGCCGCCGCCAAAATAACGAATCAATAACGCTGTTGCAAAAATAATTCCAAGCAACGTTACCATTTGAATGGTGTTGTCGAGATAATCGTTACCTAAAAATAATTCCCAACCGAAAATCAGATATTCCGCAAGTGGTTGATGATAAAGTTGCCGCGGATAATTTGTCGGATACATTTCGATATTTCCGTTCTGAATCCAATGCAATATTCGTGGCAAATGATAAGACATGGAATCTGCCGTACAAGGCGGATAATATATCGCAATGAAAAATAACGGACAGATAATAAAAACAGTAATTAAAACAATAATTCTACGTAGAAACGGATCACTTCCGGCGTTGCGCCATTCCGCCAAGGCTTGAATAAGAGAGCGGCGTAAAAACAATGTTCCTGTTGCAAGTAGGAGAAACGAAAAAAGATGGAGCAACGCAAGCGGTTCTGGAGAGTTGAGAGCGTCGAATGCCGACAACCCTTCAATAAAAAACCATGTTTCCGCCGCAAAAAGAATACACGTAACACAAAACGTTTCATAAAACGCAATGTATGGAGTGGGACGTTCCGGCAAAAAATACCGGAGTGCCGCACGGAAAAATAAAAAACAAGCAATAAAATTCAGAACGAAAATAACAATAAACATTATCATCAGAAATTAACAAATTTTAGTAACAACAACTACTGTCAACCAAATACCGACATGTGGTGGTACTTGGCTACTAAATATACATAAAATCTAAAATTTTCAAATTTACTTTTCCTCTACAACTGCAATTTCTTCTTCGGTCAAGTCATAAAGTTGATAGATAATCTGATTGATTTTATCTTCACAATACGCAATCTTTTCGTCAAATTGATTGATCGTTGAAGGCAATCTTGTTGCTGATTTTTCGGCGTTTAATTTTAAAAGTTGATCAACAAGTTTTAAAATTGAATTGTAATTTTTCGTGTCGGCAATTTTTATCGGTAATTTGGCAACATTGGTTTTTTTAACTTCTGCAAGCGTTTCACCTTTTTCAGGGTTAAGGATTTGATAATACCAATTCAAAAGTTTTGAA
>JAIRTV010000277.1 GCA_031254675.1 Planctomycetaceae bacterium
AGTGATTATTTTTGGGCGACATTTTTTGTTCCGGCGTTAATCACTTGAACATTTCGCCCTTCAACCGGCGCGGCAATCGGTGAAACAACCACCAAATCTGTTGGCGATAATTCGTCCGAATCCGCGTAAAATAAGACGTTGTTCTCAACAGTTGTTGCGACATGAATTGCATGCCGTTGTAATTGTCCATTGGTTGCTGTCCAGATGATGTTGCCGGGGAGCAGGGCTTTTTCGGGAATCCGGTACAGGGACACCGCCGGTTGGGAATGGACAACAATCGAAACATACATCCCCGCAAACAACGTCGGAGGTGCATTTTTGCCACCAACTCCATGAACATGAACCGGACGAACCAAATGAGGATCGTCCACCTTCACCCGACAAGGAATCATTCGTGTTACCGCGTTGAGACCGCCACCATCCAACGTCTTCAATGTCCCAGCCCATGACCACCGCTCACCGTCAATCTCATACAAAATAGTTACCGGTGTCGGCGGAAAAATATAACCGTTGTTGTCTGACCCACTCTGACGCCAAATCCATTGAATCTGTTTCATGTATAAACTACATTGAATTTCCAGTTGGGAAATGTCCAATATCTTCGCCACACCCGCACCCCGTTGAATAAAAGAATTCACCTCAAAAGTGTCCGCCGTAACAATTCCACCAAGAGGTGATCGTACCTCCGTACGCTCTAAATTTAATTGAGCCGTCTTGACCGAAATCTCTTCCCGACGACGTGTAACCATAAGTTTGTTTTTCTGTACCTCATAAATACTCAACTGATTCCGCAACTTTTGAATCGTCTCCTCAACCGTCAATAACGACGACTGAACACTGTCCAACTCCGCCACCGAAATCGCATTACGCTGCGCTAAACTCTGATTGCGTTCCCAATCACGTTTGCGAAGTTCGAGTTGTTTGGCGGCAAGATCCAACTCTTTTTGGGTATTTGCAATCTGAACATCGTTCTCGGCAATAGCAATATTGGCTTGTTTGAGTGCTTCGGTTAGCTGTTCGAGTTCGTGTTGGTAGTCGGTCGGGTCAATCCGCAATAAAATTTCTCCTAAACAAACCGAATGTCCTAAACGACAATGTTCCGACTTGTAGATCACACGCCCCGCAATTTCCGGTACGACGTCAAGTTGACGGAACGGAATGACCTCGCCATCCGTCCTAAAATCAATACCGCCATGATGCTCCTCTATCGGAACAGCCTCAACCGTGTCCAATATCAACCGACTCGACTCGCTCTTCGGAACAACCTTGGGAGCCATCAAAATAACAATCACCACACCCGTCAATATCAAAAGAATTAACGAAATCGCCGATTGAAAAAGAATCAATCGAATTGAATTTTTAGTAATTTTCATTGTTGTTGTGTTTTTATATTCTTAATATTTGAGATTTCAGTTTTTGTTCTTGTTGTTTTTAACACAGAAATCACAGAAGAACTCAGAATTAATTAATGGGGACTCCGGTTATCCGGTTTTGTTGGCACTGATGTTAAAAGCAGGAAAATATTACAATCGAAAAAAATATTGTAGTGTTTTCGGAAAATTTATACAAGATGATACGACGACACTTTTCTAAAAAACGGACGATTTTTGAAACAATTTTTGTTTTTTTAGGAAATGATATTTATGTACAAAATTACTTTTTTGATCTACGCCATTGACAAATAGAATAAATAATTGGTCGTACTTTTTTGTCAATATTCTTCAATAGACCATCATCAATATCGTTCCATCATACTTTTTATCAGATGTTCAGTTTAAAGAATCAACATACCACAAACAATCAATCACATGTAATTGATTGGTTAAAAAAACATCAAAAAAACGTAACATATTTTCAATTACATACGACCCGGCGAAAAACCTTTGGCGACCGGAACAGGTTTGAAGGGAGCGTATTGACGCATGACCGAAACTAAGTCATCATACATCCGACGCGAACGTTCCGCCAATAATCTGTTACCGCAACGATCATAAAGACATGACGCAAATTGATACATCGGCATCGCATATTCCGGTTTATCGTTCTTCAAATAAGCACAACCAAGATTCGCAACCGCCGACGGTATCCATGAATCCGTTGCAAATACGGCTTCTGAATGCACCTGATCCAAAAGAGACTCCAAATCAAGGGAACCAACCGCAAATTCAAGATATAACTCCGCTTCCTTGTAACGACCAATATGAAGCAAAATTTCGCCCGCAAGAGCAAGCTGTTTCAAGTTATTTTCCGTTATCGAATCCAGCGAAAGCGGCTCCAAAATTTTCAACGCCGCCGGAAATTTTTTGACATTGATCAGACATTCTGCCGCTCCAATTTTTGCCAAATCAATCTCATTTTTGTTATGACTATGAGAAATCACCTCCCGATAAGCAATCACCGCAGCAAGATAATCACCTGAATTTTGCAACAACATCGCCTGCTCCAGTTTATTCATTGGTGTTGCCGTTTCCACACTAACCGTTTTGTGTTTCTTAAAAAACGGTCGATGAAGCTGACAACCAAAACCAGTAAACAATAAAATAATAACAAAAATAAATAAAATTCGTTTAAATATTTTCATGGAGGTGATTGACCGATTGAATGTTTTCTTTGACGGAATTAAATATTACTAAAATTCAGCGTTCTTCCGTGATTTCTGTGTTCAAAACAACAAAAACAAAAATTGAAGTAATCTATCAGTGAAATTTTTGTTAAAAGAAAATATAATGAGGTTTTATTTTGGGGATTTATTTTGTTGATCCTGTCGAAGTGGTTGACCAGGGAACGGCTTGGTGTTTTATGGATTGAAACGCTTCTTTGGGAACATCGTAAATTCGTT
>JAIRTV010000285.1 GCA_031254675.1 Planctomycetaceae bacterium
TGCCAACGAATGAGTTCATTCCGTCCAAACCCAATAACAACAATAACCAAAACAAAAAGAATCAATCGCGGAATAATATGAGAACAACGGAAAATCATCTTGATATTCAATGGGTAAAAGATTTCTATGTCAAAAATGACTCAAAAAATGCCGAAACAAACTTCAAAAAAAATTTACGAATAAAAAAAAGATGTTTAGAAGTTCTCGCGATCAGAAACAATATTAGACTTGAATGACTCGGATACGTTCGTCGATTTTTTCTTTGAGAGTTCGTTCGATCAGATATTTCAGTGTTTGACCTGCTCCGGCGCAACCAGCACAAGCTCCACGAAGTTCGATATAAACCGTTGTGTCTTTAATGTCAACCAATTCCAAATCGCCACCGTCTTTTTGTACCATTGGTCGAAGATACTCATCAAGCAATTTTTCAATCTTCTTGGCAAATTGGAATGGCGACAGTTGTTGAGATTCAACCGTTTCCGGTAACATTTTTGAGTTAAGCGGAACAGAAACGAGGTTGCCGGAAATAATCGGTAAGGCGAATGAATTTTCTGATTTCTTTTCGGTTCCCCAAACTTCATTGAGTAAATCTTGCAGACCGCCCGGAGCGTGATGACACGTCATACACGCCCCACCCGCTTTAACCGCCCCCGTAATCTCCGCAATAGAATGGAGATTCAATTCTTTGATTTTCCGCTTCAAATAAGGTTCGGTCAACGTAAAACATTGGCAAACAACCCGTCCTTCTTCCTGCTCTTCGGCGTGAATGTCAATTCCAAGCGTATTGAGATTAACACCGCGTTTTTGTGCCCAATTAAAAACCGCCGCCTGCAACGCTTCTGCGCCCATAACAGAACAATGAATCTTTTGTTCCGGTAAACCATCAAGAAAATTGACAATATCCTGATTGGTAATTGTCAAGGCTTTGACGGGAGTGAGGTGTCCGGTTTCGATCATACAACACAACGCTTCCGAAGCCGCAATCGCCGAAGTACAACCAAATGTCAAATATTTCGCTTCGGTAATTTCATCCCGAAGCGGGTCAACCGGATCACGTTTCACCCGAAACGTAAAACGTAACGCATCACCACACGCAATCGAACCATGTTCGCCCAAACCGTCCGGATCAGTAATTTCACCAAGATGCGTTCCGGGTTTCCCATGAACAGCATTGGTAAAAAGTTGCATTGTTTTGTCGCTATATTCCCAAGCCATCGCTTTACGGATTGTACAGATGTTTATTGAAGCGGAAAAAAATTATTCGTTATTACGTTTTTGTTTTTCGTTTTGCGCCGCAACAAAAATCATTCGCAGTTCGTGAAGAATCTCGGCAAACAGTTTTGTTTCTTCTGCGGTTTGATTCCCTTTTGTTTTCTCGTCGAGCAACGCAATTGTTTCAATGAGATGTTTTCCTTGATGCAACAGAATATGTGTTGAACCATTGATTGGATTGGGAAAGATACCAAGCGAAATCATCGTTTGCGACGCCAAACCGGAAATAAGACCGATCAATGCTGGGGCAGGAAGCGGAACATCTTGAGGAATTTCCGTTTGCGGAATTTCTGTCTGAGAAGGATCAGAATGAGGAGCTTGCGGGGTTGAATTTTCGTTTTCAGTCATTATTTTGGTTTGGTGTTTGATTTTGTGCCCAATTGTTAGCACGATATTGTCGATAAAAAAGCCCAAATTTCCTATCTCGCCTGATTATCTACTTTCCATTAAAAAAATCAAGGGGGAATTTCAAAAGTACGCCAACATTCGGATTTGTATTGTTTGTCGATTCCGTTCAAGCAATCGTTGATGAGTCTAATTCGTTGTAAGCGTTTACGGTAATTTTCTCTTTTGCGTGAGTTGAATGGTAAACGTTTTGTCCATACTACAAACAATCCACAATTTCTAAAAGATTGCATTAACGCTCACGCACCTACATAAAATACGGTTACGAGGAATGATGAATCCCCTCATTCGGGTTCCCGAACAACTCATTCGGGCTCCCGAATAACTTCATTCTGGCACCAGAATAACTCATTCTGGCACCAGAATAACTCATTCTGGCACCAGAACAACTCATTCTGGCACCAGAACAACTCATTCTGGCACCAGAACAACTTAAAACAATCGCAAGGAAACTGAATATGACAGTGGATTTTTTATCGGTTGGTCATTTGTTGCATACTGGTGGACATCTGTTGCATTTTCGCCGCAATACCGCGCATAAAAACCGGCTCCAACCCAAACGTAAAACTCCAATCATCACGCGATTCCGAATAAGTTGCCCCCATAAAAATTCGGAACGCCTCGCCAGTTCGCGTAAACATGAAAATATGACCGACATTCTGCCATTGATCCTTGATGTCATAAGAAGTCGTGTAAGACATTGAATATTTTTCGTTCATCGTATAAGCAGCACTCAACGTCAAATAAGTCCGCTCAACCAAACCACCAATTTGATCCAGCATCACACTCAAATTACCACGATTCGGACGATTCCACGCCCCACCAATTCGCGTAATACGTTGCCCCGCCGAAAACGTGTCGTAAAGACCCGACGAAAAAAGAGAAAAACGATCCCCAACATGCCAAAGAAAATTATAATCAATCAACCCAATCGATTCCCCAAAATTATCCGCCGACTCAGGATAATAATTGAAATGGGCAGAAAGCGTCACCCAATCAATCACATGACGACGACCAACCGGTCCTCGCTTCGTTTGCCAACGATGAGTTACGCCAAAACGATAAAGCGTCATATCATTGGCAATTTCCATGTTGCCGGCAGTAACATTGCCGCCCAAACCATTCCGCAACGCATAATAACGCGGATCAAATCGAACCGGAATCGTCGAATTAACACCACCAAAAGTCGTCACCGAATAACGCCGCCGGAAATCCTCAATCCCCCACGTGTCCAACGCATCCGTCAAAATCAAATTGTCCATCGATTGATCCGCCCGCGAATAAGATAACTCCGCATCAAAATCAATCTTATGCGCCAACCCATTAACATACCACGTCCGACTCGAACAATTCGGTTGAACCTTCCAAAACGGAATATTCAACCGAACTCCACCTTGACCATAAAACCGCTGAACATCATGACCACTCCGATCCTTGCCCCAATGCGAAAAATCACCCAACACATAAGGAACCACTCGAACCGGTCCAAGATTAAACGGCATATCAAATTCGTGTCGCGTCGAAAAAACTTCAGCCGATAAATCAAGCGTTTCCGGATGAACAGGATTCGCCAACACCGGATTCGGCGGACGATTCGTCAAACTACTCGACGCCAACTCCCACGGAAGATAACTAAAATAACGACCATCATTGTTCCAATCATACGGAGCGGTCGCCGTCTTAAAATTCATGTAACCAACTCGCGTGTGTTCGTACCAAGTCAACCGATCATACAACAAAGATTGACCCAACAGAAAATGATCCAAACGCGGCAACCAATTCGCATTAGAATAGCAATCGTCAAGAGCATATTCCGAAAAAATCGAATACGTCGAATTACCCTCCACCTTTTTCAATTCGACCGATGTTGTGTTGTTGTTTCCAGTGCTCCAATCGTAATTGAAATAATTGTTGATCAGGTTGCGGTCGGATACTTTGCCCACTTGAGCCGAAAGAAACCAAGGTCCTTTGTGTTTGCCAAGCGATTCGATTTCCTGCCGATGATCCCAATAGAAAAAATATCGGTAATTATGAGGAAAAGTTACATTGCTCCGCCGTCCACCAAGCCGGTCTAAACCTTTGTCGTTAATACCCCAAAAATGAACATTGCCCTTCGTCGCACCGGCAATTCCCAAACAACCCGAAGGCGAATACCGAAATCGAGTACCGTAAGCCATTCCACGCTCTTCCAACCACGCAACACTAACATCCCCATCAAGCCATTCCGGTTTACGAATATTCAGAATCTGGAACGGATTCCACAATGTTTTTATCTGATGACCGTAAATACTACTGTTGCCGTAGGAAATGTTTTTAATGTACATCGTTGGATCGTCCAAGTCCGCCGCAAACCAAGGCCAATAGAACAAAGGAAAATTCCGCAAGACAATAAAATTGTTTTCCGCAACCAAAACTCGTTTGGTTTGCGGCTCCGAACCAAACAACGAAGAAGACGGAACATTTTGATTCAATGTAAGCGTTTTCGAACGAAGAGCGTAAGAAGGTTCGCCCAATTGACTGGTTGTGATCACCGAATTTTTCGCCGTAAACAACCCATCGCCCAACTGACGCAACACTTCCGCCCGAAGCCGAATTGTTCCACTAATATTCTTGACATTCTTAATAGGAGTTTGGAGTCGTCCGTCAAGAATATACGCAATCTTATTTTTGGCATCGTAATACATTCGGTTTGCCTGAATTGTTTGTTCGGCGTCGCGAAAACTAATATTGCCTTCCAGATAAAGTTCAAAATCGTGGTTGGAATCATCTTGGTATTGGCGCCCGCCCATGAGTTTTGAAGGCGAGTCCATCCAAACAACCGCACTGTCCGCCGAAATATCAACCGTATGACCCGAAAGCATTGCCTCTCCGGTAACTCCTTCAATAATAATATTGAACCCTTTCGGAAAAACCAAAATCCCACGATCAGGATTATTGGGATACGGATCCAATAACCACGACAAATCGTTATCTCCTCGTTGGTTGATGGTGATAAGTCGATAATTGGATTGATTTGCGGGTTTGACGGGAACGGTTGCCGCCGTGGCAACATAACCAACCTGATCAATCACCGTCGGCTTCGGCAACATCATGTCCAATGCACGTTGATAAATCGCCGGTTCTTGGGCTTCCGTCGGCTTTTGATTCATAATCAACATATCAACAGAAGTCGTTGTTGCGAAACGTCCCAACCATTTTCGACCAAAAATCTTGGCGTCAACTTTCTCATGATCGAGTTCGATCTTCAAGGGCGATTGCGTGGTGTCGCTTTCAAGGTAAACCGTGACTTCGCGACTACCGTTGGACGGATCTTTCTTGCGAGCAATCCAAACAACCGCATGCGGACCTTGAGCGGAATTATGTCCCTGCCGAACAGAACAATCCCCCTCAAGAAAGAAAATTTCATAATCGTTGGATTCTTTCGCCCAACCGGATTGAGCAGAAACAATAATCGGTTCAAAAGTATCGCTTGCGGGATAGGAAAGAACTGTTGAACCGGAAGAGTTTATCATGCGGCTGGATTGGGCAATTGCCGAAGCTGCAACAGGGTCAAATGTTGCGTTGAGTCCAGTCCATTGATTTTCAGGAACCATCACCACAGCAGGATCAGATGCCGGATTTTTGATAATATTCGGATCAAGGTAAGGTTCAAGACTTGGGTGCGTTACCGGAACATAACCGTCGCCTTCAATATAAATTGCCGGAATAAGTCCCGAATTGGGAGACAATAGAGAACTTGGACTATTCGAAAACGGCGTTGCGAAGTCTGTTGCCTGTACTACTTTAGGTTGGAGTGTTCCGAAACCGGGCAACGCATTATTAACACTACTGTTGTCCGATTGCGGCTCTTTAACAGAAGTACGTAAAGATTGAAACGGCGTTGTCCATGTCGGCAACGGAAGAATTGACCGATATTCGGTGTTCGGTTCGGTGTTTGGATTGTGAACCGCGCCAAGGTCTTGAGCCCAAAGTTCCGCCGCAGCAAGAACTGTCATAACAAAAACAAAGAAATTCCCAAAAAAGCAAACCATGCACACAATACCCCCGCAACACCGTTTCTGCCGAAACCGTGCGTCCAAAGAATATTGTATGAACTCGTTGCAATTTATAAACTTACGCAATGAATATTCCGCTTTGGGCAAAATCATTTCTAAACAATTCGAGAAAACAAGCGACGAATTATGATAATTTTGCCAAAATAAATCAAGAGGAAATAATAATATTACTTCCGGCAATTCTCAATTTTCGCGTTTATAAATGAAATACAACGCCAATATCTTTGAGCTTAGAGTGTCAGATTGGTATCTATTGTGATCCGGTACAAACAACTCCTCTTGAAATAGAAGGTAAAAAAAGGGAAAATCTCTTTTATTCTCAATGTGCCTCCGCCATAATAGGTTGTCTGCCCCAACTTCGACTGACAATATTTATCCGCCTATCCACAAAGAACTTATTGTCCAAGAGAAGAAAGCAAAACAGTCGATTATCGAAGACATCAAAATGTTTTATAATTTGGAGCGGATTCGCCAACGTTGAGTTATCAAACGCCAAACGAATGCGAATTGGAAAATTTTGACCAAGAAAGATAATTAACAACCATTTCGTATTGACGTAAAATCAGGTAAAAAATGAGATTGGTCAAAAATGATTTCAACTATTAGCGAAAATTCAATTGAATAATTAAAACAAATTTTATTTATGTTATTACGATTAAAGATAAAAAATTTTCTGTCGTGTTATGATGAAGTTGTGTTTGATATGTTTCCGAACATTGAGCAAAAGAACTTTCAACACCATATTTATAACAATATGGAAGTTCCAATTTTAAAACAAGCCGCAATTTACGGCGCTAACGGAGCAGGTAAATCAAATTTCATCAAAGCCGTAACATTTCTTCGCAATTTTATCATACGCAAAAACTTCCTGAAATCAATTAATTTGAATGACTATCTATTCCAACTCACAAAAGAAAAATCACAGACAATTTTTTTTGAAATAGAATTTTTTCACAGAGAGGAATATTACATTTATAACGTCAAAATCAGCAAAAAAGAAATTTACGAAAAACTATCAAATTCTGGTATTGGTAAAGCAGACGATAAATTAATATTTGAGAGAAAAGGCACAAATATTATTTCGCCATCAATTCAAAATGAATCTCTTGTTAAACAATTACTGTCAAAAAATCCTCGTTCTTCGTTGATCCCTTTAAATCTACAATTTCCTGTTCTTGACGATGACAAAGCCAAACATATTTATGATTGGTTTTCTAAAAAAATGGAAATCATATTATCAAACAGCACTATTCCGGCACTGATAAAATTGTTGTCGCAAGAACAGCAACTTTTAAGTTTCGCTAATAAGGTTTTTGAAAGTGTTGGAGTTGGTATTGATGAGATTAAAATCCGCAATACGCCTTTGGAAAAATTAATCAAAAAATCAGAAGATGCAGAATTAAATCAAATTATCAGTATTGATTCTTTGCAAAAAGTCAGCAATATTGTACAGTTCCAAGATAATCGTAATTTATTAAATATTACAATTCAGGAAGGTAAAAAAACAGTACAAGAATTATTGTTCAACCAAATAGGACGTGACGGTTATCGTAAAGCAATGAAAATCTCTGCTCAATCAGATGGAACAGTACGGCTTTTAACTTTAATTCCGGCGTTGTGGCGGGCGATGAATGAAGGGAAAGTTATTTTTATAGATGAGATTGAAAGTAGCATTCATCCGTGTTTGATGTTTGAGCTTTTGCGTTTTTATGCTAACAACAATTCCAATGGACAAATTATTTTTACTACGCATATAACACAATTATTAAACCAACAGGAATTAGTTCGACCTGATGAAATTTGGTTTGTAGAGAAATCCGAAGGAAATACGAAGTTGTATTCTTTGAGCGATTTTAAATTGCAAAATACGTCCAATATTGAGAACGGCTATTTAGACGGTCGTTATGGTGCTATACCTGTAATTGACGAAATCAGTATAGAATAATATTGACAATATTAAAGAATGAGATATTACAAAAAATCAAATCCTGAAAAACCTACTTTATCTAAAAAATCACGAAAGACTGATGTTGTTAGTTCAGAATTTTCGGATATACCGATTAATGTTGCGGAAGTAAATTACAGAAAAAAATATGGTGTTAAATCACCCCAAGCTTTTTTTGTAATTATTTCAGGCGGTGAAGAACGCGAAAAGAAGTATTTCAAAATTATTGCTAATCAAGATAAATTCCGCAGAATAAAAATCAAATTTATTGCCGACCCCAATCAATTAAATCCTGATGGCATGTTGGAAAAAGCGGAAGATGAACAAAAACGTTATCAAACAAGTCAAGGCGAACAACCTGATAAATTTTTTATTGTGTCTGATGTTGATCATTTTATGAATGATTTATTGCGGATTAAACCCAAGTGCGAAAAATCTAATATCTCTTTGATAATCAGCAATTCTTGTTTTGAAATTTGGCTTTATTATGGCAAAACCAAGCAACGACCTACTGACTTTATTATCCCTGAAGATTACCTTAAAATAAGCAGAGCATTTAAAAATTACCTTAACAATAAATTCAAAGGCGGTATTGATCCGCGTCATGCTATTTTCGATATTGAAGCTGCAATCGCCAACTCTCACGCAAACTACAACGAAGATAATAACGGAATACCAAAACTATTTTCAACAAATATGTTTCAATTAGCAAAACAACTGTTACCTTTCATTAAAGATGAATTGAGCAAAATGATCGCAGACAATAAAGTAAAAAACCAAATGTTCAAAAAAAATTACAAAATAAAGATTTTAAAAAGTGTGATTCGTAATATAATCAGTGAAATAATTAATTTTTTGTAATTATTTCGTAGTAATTTTTTAATAAATCATTTTCAATCAATTGAGCAAAAATAAAATAAATTCAACTACATAATATATTGTTGTCCAATATGGGTGCAGAGGATTGTAGAAATTTTATTATTGGAAATTATTGAAAAACTATTTTGAACAAAATAGGAATTTTGTATGAAAATTGATTTATCGTCATTTGAAAATGCGTTATTGAGTTTGCAAGAATCGTGGGAAGCCTTTCAAGGAGATACATCCAATCGTTTTATACGTGACTCGGTAATTCAACGATTTGAATATACTTATGAGTTGGCGCATAAGATGTTGAAGAGATTTTTATCTGCTTCCGAATTTAACGGACAAAATATAAAAGAGATGTTTTTCGCGGATGTGATTAGATTGGCGTTGTCGAAGGGTTTGTTGAGTCAAGA
>JAIRTV010000303.1 GCA_031254675.1 Planctomycetaceae bacterium
TTGGGGCGTTTATTCCGTATCCAGCAGACATTCGGGAGGCGTTAATATTGCGTTGTTTGACGGTTCTGTTCGGTTTATTTCGGATACAATTAGTTGTGTTACGTCCGGAATCACAACACCGCAACAAGTTACAAGCGGTCCGAGTGAATTTGGAATTTGGGGCGCCTTGGGATCAATTTCCGGTTCGGAATCCGCCGCTCCGTAATATTTGTAATAAGTTCGTAAATATTAAACCCTGGACGATATTCAACGAAATATCGTCCACTTTATATTTATCACCTCTCAGAATTCCAAAAAAATCGAATGCGAGTCGTTTGGGGGGTCTTGGAATTTGTTTTTTTGGATATAGAATTAGGAACTGTTCTTGTTGAAAATAAATATTGAACGAACGAACTCATTCATGATCAGAAAGGATTTGAGGATTCAAAAGTAATGTCCGAATCAAAAGGTAAAGAAGAAGTAATCGAATTATCCGGGGTTGTTACGGAGGAAGTACGCGGAGCGTTTCGGGTGAAATTGGATGATATGGATCATATTGTGTTGTGCCGCTTGGCTGGTAAAATGCGCAAATTCCGCATACGTGTTGTTCCTGGTGATCGTGTTGCTGTTGAAGTTAGTCCTTACGATATGAGTCGTGGACGGATCACTTATCGAGAACGGTAAATTTAGAAATTTTGTGAAACTATTTTTGGTTTATTGAAATAATTGCCCGCGTAGCTCAACTGGCAGAGCGCAGCATTCGTAATGCTGAGGTTGAGGGTTCGATTCCCCCCGCGGGCTGTTTGTAATGCATTGCAACAAATTCCAACTTCGTTCTATTGTTGGCGGTCATTGTTCTAATGTTGCAGCGAAAGAGCCCCAATTCTAACGCAAAATCGAGAAGTTTTTAGCAATTCCCTCTTTAGTGATTTTTGCTTAGTAGTTCTTGAATGACTTGATCGGTTGAGATATTTTCGGCTTGTCCTTCGAAATTGAGGATAATTCTGTGCCGGAAGACCATTGGTGCAAGCGTTTGCAGGTCTTCGCGTGCGACGTTGAAACGACCATCCAGAATAGCGTTAATTTTTGCGCCGAGCAGTAAGGCTTGGGCGCCGCGTGGACTGGCACCGAATCGAATATACTTTTTGACGAATGGCGTTGCTTTTGGGTGGTTGGGGTGCGTTCCCATGCAAAGGTCAACCGCGTACCCGACAATCTCATCAACCACCGGAACTTCTCTTGCGAGTTGCCCCATTTCGAGAACACGATGAATCGGGAATGTTGTTTCGATTTTTGGATTGGCGGCGGTTGTTGTCCGGTCGAGAATCTGAATCATTTCGTCCCTTGTTGGAAACGGCACAATAATTTTGCAGAAAAACCGGTCAAGTTGGGCTTCCGGCAATGGATAAGTTCCTTCCATTTCGAGTGGATTTTGTGTTGCCAACACGAAGAACAAATTCTCCAACGGATGCGTTACACCGCCAACCGTTACCGAATGTTCTTGCATTGCTTCGAGCAACGCCGATTGTGTTTTGGGCGTGGCACGGTTAATTTCGTCGGCAAGAACAATATTGGCGAAAACAGGACCTTGTTGAAATTCAAATTGTCGTATTCCGGTGGCGTTTTCGCCCATAATATTTGTTCCGGTCAAATCGGCGGGCATGAGGTCGGGCGTGAACTGAATCCGAGAGAATTTGCCTTCCACCGCTGCCGACAACGTGCGAACGAGCAATGTCTTTCCAAGTCCCGGAACACCTTCCAGAAGAATATGACCGCCGGCAAGCATGGCGATAATTGTATTTCGTACGACTTCATTTTGCCCGACCAAAACGCGGCTAATCTCGGTTTCGAGTTTTCTCACATCGGTACAAAATTGTTCAAGACGATTACGTAATTCTTTTTCTTCGGACATAGAATTAAGTAGGAGTTAAAGAATATTGGCGGATATTAAATTCGGATTGGCGGTTGATTATTGAAAGACCCGCAATAAAACTTGGGCGACGATTTCTTTGTCGAAGGGTTTGGGCAAGAAGTCATCGGCGCCGAGTTTGAGACCTTTGATCACGTTGTTGGCGTCGCTTTCTGTTGAGACCAACACGAATGGTGTTCTATCATACCATGGTTCTTGCATGAGTTTGAAGCAGAGTTCGAATCCGTCCATGACCGGCATGCTAATATCGGAGAAAATAATAACAGTATCACTGATTAGTTCTTCCAATTTTTCGAGAGCGACTTTACCGTTGATGGCTTCGTTAACGGTGAAGCCGAGTTCTTCAAGAATTGTGCGGAAGATCCGCCGCGTCGGAACGGAATCATCAACAATGAACGCTTTCGGATTCGGCGGTAACACCGTCTGAACTTGTTCGGAAGGACGAGGAACAATTTGATTGGACATGATTTTACCAATTCGTTAAAGAACCAGACAAAAATAAACTCCAGAATGTGATAGAGTAAGCGGCAATAGGAGGAATATACTTTCGCAATGATACGCCAATATCTTCGCAATGTAAAGAGCAATAACTTTCAAAAAAGATAAAAGTTTAGCAAAAGGGTTAATGATTGAGAGTGAACGATGCAAAATAGTTGACTCTCAATCAATATTCTCTTTACTTGGTTTCCGCTTTAATGTTATCCGACGATTTCGTTAATTTTAACGAGGGTGTAAATTTGTCGATGTCCTGTTTTTCGTTTGGAATTTTTTCGTCGGCGAAATTTGGCAATTGTTAATTTGGGACCTTTTTTATCGGCGATAACTTCGGCAACAACTTTGGCGCCATTGAGAGTGGGCTGACCGAGTTTAAGTTCGTTTTCGTTGCCGATTGCCAAGACATCGGCAAATTCGATAATTGTTCCGGGTTCTTCGTGGCGGTAATCAATCATGAGTTTTTCATTGACTTCAACTTTGAACTGACGTCCGCCGTTTTTAATAATTGCATACATTGTGGTTTAGCCCAAATTATTTTGGTGAGTAAATTTTTATTTTAATTGGAGAAAATTTACAAAGAGCGATTATTTTAATTGGAATATTCTTTATGACAAGGGGGAAGGATTCGGTTCTCATATTTTCGGCGAAACATGGGCTATCTTTGGATGATTTACGTGAGCGCAAACATTTTTGTTCTCGGCAACAGATCAATTGGTTAGGGATAGTCGATTGGTTATGGATTGAGAGATTGAGCGACATCGGTTCGGTAGGCGACAACCGCCGGAAGATAACCAACAAGCGATGCCAACAAAATTAAGCACGGAATAAGAATCAGTTCCGCTAATTGAAAATGCCAGGGGTTCACGACAACCATGACCGCTTGGGCAATACTTGGTCCCACTCCGGCGATCAAGCCATGACCAATTACCATTCCCATCAAACCGCCACCAAGCGAAAGCAATATCGATTCGAGAAGAATGATCCACATTACAGTTCCCCGTTTTGCCCCCAACGCCCGCATAATCGCAATTTCTTGTCGTCGTTCGTTCATGGAGTTGTAGATGCTTACCATCATTCCGATTGCCGCCACGATAATCACCATGACCGCAAAAATAATCAACACCGTTTGAATACGTCCCACAATCATTTCGAAAAGCCGTGTGATTTCATAAGTTGGTTTCGCCACCTGAACATCAAGATCGGCAACCAGACGATTGCCAAGCGACATGGTTAACGGATTGAGTTTTTGTGCGGTTAGGCGGTCAATCCGTACTTCGTCCATGCCCAGCGAATCTTTGACAATTGTTGGAGCGACTTCTTTGATTTTTGTCAACACTAAAATTGCGGAGATTCGTCGGTCGGCACGTTTTGTTGTTTTGGATTCATTTTTTTGTTCTGTTTCGGTGGGCGACATTTCTTCGGACGCGGGCAATTCGGATTCGTCGCGAACACCGCGATCTGTTGATTTTCGGGCGAGAACTTTATCGATGGCTGTTTTGTCGGCGTGGTCATTCATGATGAAGAAACCTTCGAGGTTGACAAAGAAAGCCTGATCGTTTGGAGTTCCGGTTGGGTCGAGAATTCCGACAACCGTGAACATATCCGGTTCTGGAAACTCTGTTGACGGAACATGTTTCGAGAGGGTTGCTTTGAATTGGTCGCCAACATGAAGTTTTGCTTTTTGCGCAGCGGTGTAACCAAGAACCGCTTCGAAATCGCCTCCGGCATCCATATTTTTACCGTGTCGAAAAGAATAAGTGTAGCGATCTAAATAACGTAATTCGGTAAAAAAGTTGGGGGTTGTTGCGATGATTGGCATTCCGAAAATGTGATCTCCCAAGGCGATAGGAATTGCTGTTTCGACTTCCGGCGAATAGGGACCGGTTTCGAGTTGTCGAAAATAGTCGTAAGGAATGGTATAGCGCAAATAACCGGAATAGAACACCGCTCCAAGAACAACCTCCAACGGTGAACCTTTAGGCGATCCGATTACCATATCGTAACCTTGAGCGCTTCGCATAAAGGTTTGATTCAGGACACCGTAAATCACGATGACCGCAACAACCAACGCAACACCAAGTCCCATCGAAAACGCCGTCAAACCAGACGCCAATGACCGATGTTGAATACTACGCCATGCAATTTTCCAAAGTGGCATTGTTAAATTGAATCCCTACTAATTTGAGCTTGAAACATAAAATAAATAACACCCAACAAATTCTGTCAGCCAAAATTTTAAGAGGAGTTGAGTATAACATTGTTTCCGCTCAATGACAACTACATGTTCGAGTTTGATCGCGTCGCAAGCGGATTGATATGAGACCTTTTTTCCAACTTAATAGAATGAATGAAATAATTCTCTTCTCAAGGAAAAAATTGAACACAGAGAATAACTTGAACACAGAATACACCGAATACACGGAAAAAAATAAAACAGTTCTGTGTGTTCTGTGTTTTCCGTGTTCAAATAAAACCATCGTTAAACGAACAGGATTGGCAGGTACCGAAAAGCAAATTGGTACTTACCAAAAGGTAATTGGTAGGTACCAAAAAGCAATTGGTACTTACCAAAAGGTAATTGGTAAGTACCAAAAAACAATTGGTAAGTACCAAAAGGCAATTTGTAAGTACCAAAAAGCAATTGGTAAGTACCAAAAGGCAATTGGTAAGTACCAAAAGGCAATTGGTAAGTACCAAAAGGCAATTGGTAAGTACCAAAAAACAATTGGTAAGTACCAAAAAACAATTGGTAAGTACCAAAAAACAATTGGTAAGTACCAAAAAGCAATTGGTAGGTACCAAAAAGTAAGTACCTATCGAAAAATGGAAATTGTAGAACTACATTTGCCAATTGTAGAACTA
>JAIRTV010000323.1 GCA_031254675.1 Planctomycetaceae bacterium
TTTATCAACTGTTTTTCTTAGAGAGCATCTTAGAATGATGCATTTTTGTATTGTTACACCCATAGAAGAAATTCCTGAGTTTCAACAGCAGTCGTTAAATCAAGAATCAATTTTGTTATTACTTGAAAAACGATTTGACATACAATCATATCTCAAACAGATGAATCACAAAAATAGGAGGGTGGTTCTCTTAAACAATAAAAATAATATGAATGAACAATTCATTGTCATTTTGTTTGAAACAGACAGTGTTGTCAATCAATATATGGTATTTTTTTTCGAGCCCACCAAAAATTATGTACTTTTTTATCACTCTCAAAACCATATTTATTATTTTATTTCGATTTGTACTTCTAAACAATTTACACTTGATGATTTTCTTGCTAAAATCGTATTTGATGATTACTTAAAGAAAAGTAACTCATCTATTATTATTGCGCAAAAACAAAATGACGGGCGAATTCAAATAGATAGAGAAAAATTATTAACGGTACTCTCACTGCTCTGTAATTCTAAAAAATAGTTACAATACTGCGGTCGCATGTTCAACAATTTTGAAACAGCTGTGTTTGTCCGAGAGGAATAAACTATGTGATAGTAAAGTTTCAAGGGGTTTTGGTTGGTCTGAATTGGTGTCGATTTCTGATGCAGCCAAATTCAACCGTCACGGAATTCCTTCCTGAGCAAACAACTTTATCAAACGTACCACAAAAAAGCATAATGATAACTGTATAAAAATACAGGCGATCATGGTGCGCACGGACAGAACAACTTAGTAAAAAATAATCCCATTTTTTACGTTGCGGGGCTACTTGACGGGCTTAGAACAGTTCCTGGACAATCGCACCAAATATATTTTTGTGCGACAATTTACATCATTTTAAATCTTTCGGACAAACATGGTCTTCTGAACCTTTATTTTCATCACTACGAATTTCGTTTTGGTAAATGTACTTGTAGATAATCATTATAAAACAATGAATTAATATTATAAAGCAGTCAATGGCAATGATCAATATAAACCATACTAACACCATAATTGCTACAATAATAACAAAATTCAAATATCCTTTTTCAAAGGAGTAACCATTGCTAAAACAAAACAATACTGGAAAACAAAGTAAAAATGAAAACCAAGGCAACTTCTCTATTTGTTTAGGGATTTTTCGAATACCGTACTTGAAGATTTTTTTTCTCACATAATAATTGAAAATCAAATAAAGATAAAACAACATTGCAGAACAAAAAAATATTACAATAACTAGTATAATATTAGCGATTATCCATTTCATAAATTACCTTCTTAAATTTCACATTTTTTTGCAACAACAGTGTTTTTGTCTAATTATTTGTTTCAAACACAATTAATTTATTCTTCATCTTTTTCAAAAATACTATTTGAAACCCATGAAAAAAAAAAAATCATACAATTTTTTACTTTTCGGGGCTACTTGACGGGCTTCGAACAGGTTCGCGGACAAGCACAGGCTTAGAACAGTTCCTGAACAAACGCAGCACATATTGATATGATTATTTCATTTTGTACGATATAGGTGTTTTTTTTATGAATATCCTATTTGATTCTTGCAGGAGAACAATTAGATAAACAACAGGCAAGAAATAACAATATGCTATCCAATAAGCACAGATAACAGGATTGAATTGAGGAACTTGGGGCGAAAACAAATAATGCATTGCTAGTAGAAATAAAAGAAGAAAAAAACACAATGAGGAAAATATCAAAGCAATAATCAGTAAAATAAAATAATAGAAAAGGAGAGAAAGCAACCTAATCGCTCGGTGCTTATAAATTGGATCAATTCTGATCATGTACAGACAAAATGAATGAAGTAATTCTTTTTTCATAGGACAAAAGACTTGATGTTTATTCATTCCAACGTGTTTTCGAATCAGAATTGAACGGAATCACGACGTTCCCACCTATAACATTGTAATTCAAGGAAAATTTTCGGCAACCACTTAGATCAAGAGCAAAACATTGAATCGTTTTACCGTTTGTCAGCAAACTTAATGTCAACAGAATATCTTCGCAAAGAATCGGAGCCTTGCCCCAATTATTGTGAACCATCATACGGTCAGGATTTTTGTCATCATTATGATCATATCTTTCAAATTTCATTTCGCTGTTTTCCATGAAACCGGTTGCCGCAACAAGAATACGATTGGACACAATCTCTGTTAGTGAAACAGTTGACCAGTCAAGTCGCATTTTTTCAAACGATAATTCTACATCGCCGATTTTGAAGTTCCTGTTGCAAATAAATCCTGTAAAGATTTTCGTTTTCGGCGATATTTTTTCGGAAAGTTGACGCGACCTGAAAGATTAGTTTTCCGAATGGGATATCTTCTCCGTCGATTTCGGTAGGTGTCTTTGGGGATATGGAATGTTTTAATGGTTCGGTTTCCAAAAAGTTTTTCGTATCAAGTTAAAATTGAATTGTTCGGAAATCCTCAATCAAAAAGAACCAAAATATTCATTTTTTGGCAGAATGTTGAAAAATCCCGAAGGGGGGCTTGAAAAAGAAAGAAAATCAGTCACAATGTTGTCTCTTTGCGGTTTTTGATAATTTTTAATGATCTTTGATGATCTTGATTTGTCAAAATGAAGGATTGAATAAACTCCTATAAATAAACGGTTCGGAGCGGAAAATGGCTAAAATTCATGCAATAACAGTGAAACTTCGTGATTCACACGGAAAACGTCGGAATCGCCGATTACGCAATACCGGTCATGTACCGGCAGTGCTTTATGGTCATAAACAAGCAGCGCAAAGTCTTACGTTGTCGGCGGAAGAATTGGATACGGTTGTTCGCCACGGCAACAGGTTCGTCGAACTACAAGGCGATATCAAAGAAAAAGCGTTCATCAAAGATGTACAATGGAATACTTGGGGAAATCAAATTCTTCATGTTGATTTTGCACGAGCCAGCGAACACGAAAAAGTTCATGTTACCGTTCCCATCGAACTACGCGGCGAATCGCCCGGAACAAAAGACGGCGGTGTTGTCAAACACGTGTTGCATTCCATCGAACTAGAATGCGAAGCCGCGTCCGTACCGGAAAAAATCGATGTCAATATTAACCACCTCGAATTTAACCAAACCTTTCATGTTAGCGATTTAGAATTGCCGCCAGGCGCGAAAGCTTTAATTGATGAAACGACAATCGTTGTGAGTTGTTCGTTGCCGGTGGAAGTTTCCGAAGAAGAAACCGCATCAGGTGACGAAGAACCGGAAGTGATCGGACGTAAAAAGACCGATGAAGAAGAAACAGAAGAATGAAATTAGTTGTCGGACTTGGCAATCCCGGTGTCAAATACCGGTTGAATCGGCATAATGTCGGCTATTTAGTCCTTGCCGAATTAGCAACACGGTTGTCGCTTAACACAACCGGAAACCGTCCAAAAACAAAATTTCACGCTGATTTGTTGGAAATTCGGGATAATTTGGGAAATTCCGTTTTGTTGCTCGCCCCGACAACTTATATGAACCGAAGCGGTTTGAGTGTCGGAGAAGCTGTTAATTTTTATAAGATTCCCAATGAAGAAATATTGATCGTTTGCGATGATTTGAATTTGCCGTTTACCAAACTGCGGTTTCGTACCGAAGGTAGTAGCGGAGGTCAAAAAGGATTAGCCGATGTGTTGCGTGTTTTGGGAACGGAAAAAGTTCCGCGTTTGCGAATCGGAATCGGTCAACCGCCCGGTCAAATGGATGCCGCTGATTATGTGTTGATGAATTTCACCGAAAAAGAACGGATTGATTTGGAGTTAACACTAAAACAAGCAGCAGATGCTGTTGAATGTTGGTTGCGTTTCGGTATTACCGAAGCAATGAATAAATATAACTAAAAATAAACTCGACTTTAACTCGAACCAGAACCCGAAATTATGGCACAGAATGTTTACGAAGGGTTGTTTATTTTCGACTCTGATCTCTACACCAAAGAACCGGACAATGTTTCCGGTCAAGTGGCACGTATCATCGAACAATTCGGCGGAGAAGTTCTTCTCAGTCGGCTTTGGGATGAACGAAAATTGGCTTACCCGATTAAGGGGCATCGCCGCGGAACCTATTGGCTCGCCTATTTCAAGATCGACGCTCTCAAGGTTAAAGAACTAACACGCCAATTTCAATTGAGTGAAAGCGTGATTCGGTTTCTTTTTCTGCATGTCGATCCGCGTTTGGTCGAAACATTGGTGGAACACGCCCGCGCCGGACACCTCCACGCCGGCGAACAGCAACCCGATCAAATTGTCGAAGAAGAAATCCCAATTAATTCCCCGTTCCTTGTTGAGGAAAGTGAAGACGACGACGAAGATGTTTCTGCCGTTCGTTAAAAGATATTTTGAGAACGCTTTTATATCGAATCCGAATTTAAACGGATTCGGTATGAAATTCAGGAATTTATCTTAAAGATGGAAACGGTTACATTTTAGGTTTTGTCGGGGAACAGAATATGCGTTTTCTATTATTATTTCATTTTTTGGAGAATCATGTATGGCAAGTTTCAATAGAGTCATATTAGTTGGCAATTTGACGCGAACACCTGAATTGCGCCATATTCCGTCAGGTACTGCCGTAACAGATATTGGTTTAGCGGTAAATGATCGTCGGAAAAATCTTGCGGGAGAGTGGGTTGATGAAACGACATTTGTTGATATAACTCTGTGGGGGCGGACAGCGGAAATCGCTGCCGAATACCTTACCAAAGGATCACCGGTTTTGGTTGAAGGACGTTTGAAACTTGACACGTGGGAGGCGGAAGGTCAGAAACGGTCAAAATTGAAAGTGATCGGTGAAAAAATGTCAATGTTAAATAGTGGCGGCGGAGGAGGAGGAAATCGTAACGATGACCCGTCTTATTCTCGACCGGCTTCGTCGTCTTCCGCTCGTTCGCAGCAAGCAGCACCGCAAGATTATTATGATACTCCATCATCGGAAGGCGATGATGTTCCGTTTTAATTCAATTTGATTTAATCGGAATGATGAATTGGAATAATAGATGATATGACAATAACAGTTGTGAAATAGTACAGATTTTGTGGTAATGGTAATGTTTTTTGTTCCGTTTAATTGCAATATAAAATATAGTTTGATATTCTATAACGCAACGAGATTGTAATTTGCGTTATACCGAATGTGTATAATTTCAATCGGTTACTGGAATTGAAACAAGACGTTTTCTGAACGGAAAACGTAAAACCTTTTTTGAAAACTATGACAGTTCTTAGAAACAAACAAGCTCGTTGTCATTGCCGAACGGGCAAACGTTTACCGCAAGGCAAAAGTGGTGGTATCCAGTTATTGTTGATTCAGACGATTGATCCGCTTGGCAGACAGGGCGATATTGTCGAAGTGAAACCCGGTTACGCCAATAATTATTTGATTCCGCAAGGTTTGGCAACAGTTGTGACGGATCATCATAAGCGGATGATTGAGAAACATAAAGCGAAACTTGCAGAAATTCAAAAAAAGCGGTTGGTTGGTTTGCAGGCTTTGGCGGATGAGATACGTACCAAGCGAGTTTCCATTGAAGCCAATGCCAATGAAGAGGGACATCTTTATGGTTCGGTTGGTCCTGACGAGATAGTCAAGGCATTGCGTGGTGAGGGTATTGTGTTGACGCCGGATCAGGTTCGTCTTTCTGGACCGATTAAGGAGCTGGCGTTGTACACGGTTCGGATTTATCTTGGTCACGGTATTGAAAGCGAATTAAAAGTTTGGGTCGTTCCCACTGTTGCTGAGAAGTGAAACCGTTTTTCTATTATTGACTGTTGCCGATTGATCATTGGAGATTCGGATTGATTTTTATTATGTTGCCGATGAATTTCGATGATCAATTGCCGATGTTGATTACTCCATTGACAGATGAATCTCCGCATTGTGGGTTTGAATTACCGGTCGGCGTCGCTTGAGTTGAGAGAACATCTGACGTTTTCTCCGAAACAAACTGCCGAAGCGCTTGCTGTTTGGCGTAACACTATCCCTGATACGGAAGCGGTTCTTCTTTCAACGTGTAATCGTACAGAATTGTATATTGCTTCGGCGAACACGATTGTGTTACCTCCGACAGAGCAGTTGCTTGGTTTTTTGTTGCAACAAAAAGAAAATTCTACCAATGGGTTTGCGTTGGCGTCGCAAGTGTTTACGCTTGATGGTTTGGAGGCGGTGCGACATCTTTTTTCGGTGGCATCGGGACTTGATAGTATGGTTCTTGGCGAGGTTCAGATTCTTGCGCAGGTCAAAGCGGCGTATCAGATGGCACTAGATCATGAAACCGTGGGACCTTTAACGCATGCGTTATTTCAGATGGCTTTCAAAGCGGCAAAAGATATTGCGTCGGAAACGGAAATTCACAGACATCGGATTAGTATTCCGAGTGTTGCGGTTGCTGATTTTGCGATTCGAATATTTGGTCGGCTTGACGATAAACGAATTTTGATTTTTGGAGCTGGTGAAATGGGGCGGGAAACATTGTGTTATCTTGTTGAATACGGAGCGAAGTCGATTACCGTATTGAACCGTCACCGTGATCGAGCGGAACATCTTGCGGCGGAATTTAACGGAGTTGTTGCTGATTGGCGAAACCGGTTTGAAATGATGCTTGACGCGGATATTATTGTTTCAACAGTGGGAGCGTCGGAGCCGGTTGTAACGTTAAAAGATTATCGCAACATTGAATCCCGTCGGTTGGGGCGAACATTGTTTGTTCTTGATTTGGCGGTTCCGCGAAATTTTGAACCGGCGATTGGTGAATGTCCTGATGTTCATCTTTATTCGATTGACGCTCTTCAAGAAATTTGCGACAAAAATCGTGAAGAGCGGAATGGTGAAATTCCGAAGGCGGAGAAGATGATTTCATTGGCTGCTAAAGATTTTGTTCAGGAAATGAATCATCGTCAAAACGGAGAGATGATCCAAAAACTCTGGCAACGTTGGGCGCAAACGAAGGAGACGGAACTTCATCGGTTGTTCAATAAACTTCCTAATCTGACAGAAAAAGAGCAGGCGGAAATTCGTCATGCTTTTGACCGGTTGATTGGTAAATTTTTGCATCCGCCGTTGGAATCGCTTCGTAACGAATCCAAAGACGGTGTTCCGCACAAACTTCTTGACGCTTTGGCAAAACTTTTCCGATTGCGCGACAATAATTGATTGTTAAAATTGAGCGAGTCAAATGAAAAAAATATCAGCAATTATTTTGAAATGGAAAATAGCCAAATTCACGGACTTTCTCTCGAATGGAAAGATCGCTGCGTTTTGATGAGACCGGATGTCAACGAAATGATATGATAGACAATTTCGATCAACCATTCGTAATTCCGTGAATTTAGTATTACGGTTGAATCTGTTATAAAAACTGATTTGTTATGAAATGGCGTTTTATTTTTGCTGAGGACTTATTGTAACTAACGATTGATCGGCAATCAAAACCGGTGAATCATAAACGGGAATATCGTTAAATGTTTGGAAGT
>JAIRTV010000308.1 GCA_031254675.1 Planctomycetaceae bacterium
GCAATTAATTTATCGCCTTCGGACACGGCAACATTATGCGAAAAGGCGAGTTTGTATGCGGTTTTTTTTGTACAAATAGAACAAAACAAGAGTAAAGCTGATTGGCGTCCGTTGCCAATCATGTAAAAAAACAAAACGAGAACGAATTTTCTTAAAGGAGAAAAAAAATGGAAACAACAATTATCCAAACAATTATTACACAATGTCCGGTATTGATTGCGTTTATTTGGTTCTTAATTACCATCACGAATCAGCACCACAAAACCGAAGCCACGCTTGCGAAACAGTTTCAGGACGCGCTTGATAAGGTGGTTGAGAAGATTGGGGAACGTTTGGATCGGATTGAAAATGAACTGATCCGAATTCAGAAAAGTTAAGATAAAAAAAACGGGGCGTACAGAAAGCATTTTGGGCAACGTCCAAAGACACTCCCTATCCCTTGAACGCCCCGCAGATTCAATCCTGTCGAATGTACGAAAATGACAATGACCGAAAAAATGGGAAAAATGGAAAATCGGGTCTTGGAGATAGATCCGGAGATTGAGGCGACCCTTCAACCGCAAGAATGTCCGGTATGTGGTTTCGAGAACAATGTAATAGTATCGGAAACACATCGTTATGCGGCTGATGGCGTGATGAATGGTGTGCGGTATCAGGTTGTTGAAGTGACGACAACGGTTTGTCAGCAATGTGGTACGGCGTTTTTAAGTAAGAAATATTTATGACAGAATCAGACGCAAGCAAAACAGATTTATCGGAAGTGGTTCAGGCGGCGATTGCCAAGACATTGTCGCAACCGAAGCATATTCGGTCGGAAGCCGGTAGTGTTGAGAATCACAGTATTGCCGAATTGATTGCGGCAGAAAAGTATTTGGAACGAAAAAAAGCAAAAGCCTGTATGCAGTTCATTAAAGTTAATAGTCAATAGTGAATAGTTCACTACTAACTACTAACTATTCACTACTAACCTATTAACTATCAACGTGTTTGGTTTGTTTCAAAAAGCGAAATCAGTAGCGAAAACGATTGTATTGGGGGCGAGTCCGCACAAATTGACGGCGAACGAAGAACGTGCGTATTGGTCGGAGTCGAATAGTCTTTCGGCTGATGGTTGGATTACGCCGGAGTTGCGGCGAACGTGGCGCAATCGTGCGAGGATGGAGTCGAATTGTAACAGTTATGCGCGCGGGTTGATTCTGACGTTGGCGGATATTTGTATTGGAACGGGTGCGAGGTTACAGTTATTGACGGAAGATGAAGAATACAATTCGACGGTGGAGCAGGAGTTTGCGGCGTGGTCGGAAGCGGTGAATCTTGGCGAAAAGTTGAAAACGTTACGCAAAGCAAAATGTGTGGACGGCGAAGCGTTCGCGATTGTTGCGAAGAACCCGAAGGTGAATCATCCCGTAAAAATCGACTTGCGAATAATCGAAAGCGACCGCGTAACAACACCGTTCGCCAAGATATTCCAACAAGTGGATGGGATTCATTACGACGATTTTGGCAACCCGGTTTCGTACGACGTTCTCAAGGAACATCCGGGAAACTTAATACATAATTTATTCGCAAAAACCGAATCAATTCCTGCCGAATATATGTTACATTGGTATCGTCAGGATCGACCGGAGCAATCGCGTGGGATTACGGAATTGTTGCCGGCGTTGCCGTTGTTCGCGCAGTTGCGGCGTTACACGTTGGCGGTGATCGAAGCGGCGGAGACCGCGGCGAATATCGCTGGAGTGGTTCATGCGAATGGGCAAGATACTTCGACCCAAGAGCTTGACATGTCGGAAAACAGAACAATGGAACTCGAACGGAACTGCATGAATGTTCTGCCGGTTGGTTGGGAGTTTAGCCAATTGAAAGCGGAACAACCGACCACGACCTATTCGATGTTCAAACGCGAAATATTATGTGAGATTGGGCGGTGCATACAGGTGCCGGCGAATATTATTCTTGGCGATTCGTCCAATTACAATTATGCCTCCGGTCGCTTGGATCACCAGACATTTCACAAAAGTATTCGTAACGAACAAAATCATTGTGAGAAGATTATTCTATTTCCGTTGCTTGGAATGTGGCATGCTGAAGCGGTTCGACAAGAATTGATTCAGAGTTACAAAATACCGAACATTTCTTCGCGATTTGCACGGTTCTATTGGGACGGTTTTGAGCATGTTGACCCGATTAAAGAAGCGAAGGCAATGAACGAAAGAGTGCATGCCGGGTTCACAAATCATTTGATTGAATGTGCGAAATTGGGTTACGATTGGGAAGATGTTCTCCGACAATTAGCCCGCGAACAAGAATTGATGCGAAAACTAGGATTGATCACAAAACCAAAAGATGACTCCGACGAAAGTGAAGAAAGCGACGAAAGCGAAGAATAGTAATAGTGAATAGTTGATAGTGAATAGTTTCGCAAGCGTACTATTTACCGAAACGTTAAAATTCCGCTTGCAACACAAACCACAAAACCCACATCCCTTATTATGACAACAAAACTAGAGTATATCACGCTTTCAGCGTTGCCGATTGATATTGATTTTGCCGCTCAAGATGAGAGCGGCAAACCGAACCTGCCCACATTCAAGATGGTCGCATACACGGGTAGTTCGGTCTATGCCCCTGTGAGCCGCTATCCGGTGATTATTGACTTGAAGGGCTTGAAAATTCCGATACAAAATATTCCCGTACGCTTTCAACACGATGCGGACAAAGGCGTTGGGCATACCACCAAGGTTGAGCTTGTCAACGGCAAGGTGGTGATGGAAGGCGTGATCAGCCGCGATACCGAGTGGTCGCGAGAAGTGGTTGCGGCGGCAAAAAATAAATTTCCGTGGCGCGTTTCAATTGGATTCCAAATTGAAGAATTTCAGTATGTTGACGATGGCGAAACCGCTGACGTCAACGACCGCAAATTCAAAGGTACTGGATATGTGTTGCGGAAAACGATATTGAAGGAAGTTTCATTCGTTGATGTTGGCGCTGACAACGCGACGAGTGCGATTATTAAATTTTCGGGTGACAACCCATTTTTAACTTTTAACCAAGAGGTAATAAGTATGACTTTAGACCCAAACAAGAAGAATGTTTCAGTAAGTGATGAAACGAAAAAAGAACCAATTAAAACACAAACCGCAACCGAATTTTCTGGTCAGACGGACACGGAAAATGACGCGAAACCGACACCGGTGACGAATGTGTATCTTTCGGGGATACCGCAGCAAGGCGGATTTTCGATTGACCAGCAACAGGCAAATCTTGCGGAGAACCGACGTATTTCGGCGATTGCGCATTTCGGTGCTGGACGGTTGCCGGACTTGGAAACGCAGGCGATTGCTGATGGTTGGACGGTGGAGAAGTTCAAGGGCGAATTGAATGCCAAACTGATGCCGACCGGAGACCAGATTGAGCTTGCCGGCGACAAGGATAAAAACGTAACAACATCAATGTTGGAAGTGGTGGCGTTCCGTGCAGGTGGCATTAGCAGCCCGCTCGAAGAAAAATTGTACGAACCGAAAACGTTGGAATTAGCCGACGAATATTCGGGAATCGGGTTACAAGAATTTATCCAATTGGCGTTTGGTGGCGACCGTTTGCCGAGTTACCGCCGCGAACCCAATAGGTGGTTGAAGTTGGCGTTTTCGAGTATGTCGTTACCGAAAATCCTTTCGGGAATTGCCCACAAAACGCTCTTGGAAGGTTACAACAGTATTGACGAAACGTGGAAAAAAATTGTCAAATTCGGCAGTGTCAACAATTTCTACAAGCACGAACGTTACAGAATGTTGACGAATTTCACGTTTGAAAAATTGTCGCCGGATGGCGAATTCAAGCATGGAAAATTGGGCGAAGAAAACTACGAACAATCCATTGATTCGTTTGGTATCATGTTTACGCTGACGCGCAAAATGATTATCAATGATGATCTTGGTGCGTTCATGGATATTCCGCTCAATATTGGACGTGGTGCGGCGATAGCGATTAATGATGCAGTCTGGCAAACATTTTTAACCGGAAAAACGCTTGACGGAAAACCCATTTTCGATACGAGTCACAGCAACATCCTTAGCAATACGATGTTGGATGTTGATGGTCTGACGGAAGCGGAAACGCATTTCTTGACACAGGAAATGCCCAAAATCGACAAGAAAGACAAAGCACGTCCGCTCAATATTCCGGCGAAATATCTGATTGTTCCGACCGCACTCAAAGTCAAGGCGGAGATTCTGATGAAATCGTTGGTGCTTGATGGCGCAACGGAATTGAGTGGTAACACGAACCCGCACAGTGGCAAGTTTGAGGTGATTTCATCGCCATATCTGCAGTCGGGTAATTATGACGGATCAAGTGCGTCCAACTGGTATCTGATGACCGATCCGAATCGTCTTGCCGGTATTGAAATTGCGTTTTTGTCCGGTAAACAACAACCGACTGTCGAAAGTGCGGACGCCGATTTTAGTACGTTGGGCGTTCAATTTAGAGGGTTCATTGATTTCGGTGTTTCGGCACAGGATTGCAAAGCCGTCTTGAAGGTCACACCGCCGATTAGCGGTTAAGAGTGAATAGTTATGAGTGAATAGTTCGCAAATGAATTATTCACTATTTGTTGTCCGTTAATTTTTTTTTCAACAATTTAACAAAACAAAAAAACAATTATGAAAGCAAGATTTGTTTATGATGGGAAGGCGATTGATTATACGCCGACAGAGGATACTCCTGCGGGGAGTGTTGTTATGATAGGCGATATTGTCGGAATCACGAAATTGGACATTGCCGCTAATACGCTTGGTGCGTTACATCTTGTGGGTGTGTACGATATTGAGAAGGCGTCGGGGGCGATTGACATGGGGACGATAGTGTACTGGGATAGCACGGCTCAGAACGTCACCACCACCAATACGAATAACTCGTTTCTTGGTGTGGTAATCAAAGATGCGGCGGCGTCCGATTCGACAATTCGCGTCCGAATTGGATAAATGGTAGGCAACCTTTCGGCAAACAAGGTAGGCAACCCCTTTTCAGGTGGGCAACCTTTTGCCGAAGGATTTTCATCCACGGTTGCGACGGTTGATTTGGTTTTCCGAATTTCCGTCCGAACACTGGCTCAAGTCGGCTATCGCCGACGCGATGTTTCGGCGAAACATCGCCCACCAACTATCAACTATCAACTATCAACTATCAACTATTCACTATTCACTATCAACTATTAACTAAACTACAATGCAATTTTCGGAACATCATGATTTTTTGATTCAGGAATTACAAAAGACTTTTGGTACGACGATTACGTATTGCCGCAAGGGTCAGGTGATTGCAGGGGATATTCCGGCGATTCCGGCGAAATCGGAGTTGCCGATTGACCAGACAAATGCGAAAACGTGGATGTGGTCTAATAAGCGTAATTATATTGTGAAGGCGGAATCATTGATACCGCAAAACGCTTTGTATGATGAGCCGATTATTCCGAAAGTGGGCGACCTGATTATTGAAGGCAAGACCGAATACGAGGTCATCAACGACGAGAACAAGCAATGTTATCGACCAATTGACCCTGAAAACCAATATTTAAGAATTTACGTTCAAAAATTATCTTAGTACCCATTTTTTATGAATTCCGTTATTGTCGAAACAAC
>JAIRTV010000373.1 GCA_031254675.1 Planctomycetaceae bacterium
AAAACAAGTATGAGTGAATGGGCGTCCGTGAAACTGACAACGATTGGTGAGAGTTGCCGTGCGATGCTTCGGGAATCGATTCGCACGATGATTGACTGGGTTCTTGACCGAATCGAAACTTATGGCGGCAGTCGGCGTGATCGTGCTCATGTGTATGCCCGCTTGCGATTGATATGATTTTGACCACCAACTTCAAACACACCCTTGAACATACCTCAAACACCGCGTTTTTCAGGACTATTTGTGTTTTTGCAAAAGTTTAGTTTTACTTTATTTTGTGTTGATTTTATTTGAACACGGAAAACACAGAATACACAGAAAGCACAGAAAAGTTTTATTATAAATTATTCGTTGACATATTTAATTTTTCAAAAAAAAACGTGAACAGTTACAAATAAAGTAATTGGTTTCTTACAAACCATTTTGATTCTTATCAATTCAATTCACATTACTTATTTCCGGCGTAGGTTGCGTGTTACGCAATGTCCGACACGTTTCCGAAGTTTGTGGTTTTCAGATCATCTTCAACCCAAAAGCAATCCAAAACGGTAACGTCATAATCGAAACCAATGTATTACTCATAATTGTATCGAATGCGATTTCGGTATTGCCGTTGTAGTGTTTTGCCAACACAATCGGAAAAATCGCCGAACCCATTGCTCCGTGAATCACCAATACACGTTTGATTTCAACAGTGCAAGGAAGAGAAACCGCCAACAGAAGAAAAATCACCGGCATAACAACCAAACGAATCAAACATGACCAAAATGAAATTTTCAATGTTGTTCGCCATCGGTTTTTGATTTCTTTGTGTCGGATGAGCGCCGTCATGGTAAGACCAACTGTTAGCAAGGAAATCGGAATCGCCGCCTGACCAATCTGATGAATCGCCCACAACAAAAAACCAAAACACGGAACAACATAATCATGAAACTCTTCAGGAACCCAAACACTGTGTCCCAAAAGATTCAACGGGATCGCCACCAATAAAGCAAGAATCGGACAATTAACAAGTTGCCGCCAGGAAGTTGAGTCGAGTTTGCCCAACATAGTAAAAATAACCAACGTCCAAATCGAAATTTCCGTCCCAAGATATTGCAGAAATAAAACGCCCATTGTTCGGTGATTGTCGGAGAACAAAACATCAACAAGCGGAATCGCAATATATCCATAATTCAAAACACCAACACAGGAAGCAAATGTTCGTTTTTGTTGTTGTGTTGCCAATCCGGTCGCCCACACAGGAACACTTGCTACCGCCAACCCAACCAAAATCCCCAAACCCGTCAAAGAAAATCCCAACAACGGCGGTAACCAAAGATTTTGCGTGTCGGAAAAGGCGTTGGTATTGAGTATTCGGTCGATAATCAGACAAGGTATCAAAAGATCAATCGTTAATCGCAATAAGCCATGATCTGTTGTCGGCGGAATCCGACCGGTTCGCCGCAAAACAATCGCCAGAACAATAATACAAAGAACCGAAAGAATCGCAGCCAACGAAATTGAAAAAGTATGGAAAAATGTCTGTGGCATAGAGAACAATAATTTGAAGTGTCTTCGACCAGAACTAATAAAGAAAGTAAAAAGAAAATGGAAAAATCCAACTGAAAATTTATTATAACAAAAAAATAATTCGTGACAACTACCCCACAACAAAGAATTTTGAGAGATGCCCAATTATTTTGAGGTAACTCTTTCGCAAACGATAAAATTATGGTACGTTGTTTAAGATTTGTGACGGTGTGTTGTTGTGGAGCATTTAATCAAAGAATCATTAAGGGAAACTTGAATCATTCCGAAACACTTAACAATTTTTACACAATGAATTCACGTGAACGTGTTTTAGCAGTATTACATCACGAAAAGCCGGATCGTATTCCGCGTAATTTTTGGGCGGAATTACCGACTTGGAACAGGCTTTTCGAATATGTTGGACATCGCGACCGAAACCAAATACTCGACGACCTCGATATTGATATTCGAATTTTAGAAGCAGTAACCCCTCCAGAAAAAAAACTCGAAAACGGATTATTCCGCAATTTTTGGGGCGAACAATATTTGTATCGAGAGACAGATTGGGGATTAATGCGTGAAGATACAGCAGGAGCTTTAGCGGAAGTTCAGGATTTTGAGGAGATTGTCAATTTCAACTGGTGTAGCCCAGACGATTTTGATTATTCGGGTCTCAACAAACAATGTCAACTTTGGAATGATCGGGCGTTGCTGTACGGTTTCGCCGACATTTGGCAACGTCCTGCGTTGGTGCGTGGTTTGCAAAATATGTTCGTGGATATGTACGAACGCCCCGAATGGTCTCATTTTTTATCACGCAAATTCACAGACTTTTACAAAGAAGATTACACCCGCGCAATGGAAATAACCAATGGACGGATTGATTTATTCCTTTTAATCAGTGATTTAGGCAGCCAAAAAGGTCCGTTGATTTCAAAGAAAATGTTTCAGAATTTTGTTGCGCCGTATATTCGGGAAATGTGTGAACATATTCATTCGCTTGGCGCCAAAGTGTTGTACCATAGTTGCGGTAATATTAAACCGTTTATTGCCGATTTAATTGAATGCGGCATTGATATTCTCGATCCGCTTCAACCGGTTCCCGGGATGGAACCGGAAGGACTCAAAACAGAATTCGGAAATCGGCTTTGTTTTCACGGTGGAATCGACATGCAACATCTCCTTCCGCAAGGAACAACAGAAGAAGTTCGCAACGGCGTAAAAACATATTGCGAAATTCTCGGCAACGGCGGCGGTTATATTTTGGCACCGGCACATCTTTTTCAACCGGATGTACCACCCGAAAATATCCTTTGCGTGTACGAATAAGTGTGCAAATTTTCCCGATATTGTCGCAATGGATTCGTGGAATTTTTATTTGAACCGTCCAGAAGATCAATCATCAAAAAAGTAGGTAATATTTCGACGATTTATTCAAAATCTTTCGACGAACCTGTTTTCAAATCCTTTTCCAATTGCTATGATTTAGAGAATAATTTTCATTTTGTGGTATAATGTTTGAGTCTATTCGAGCAGTTTAATTGATCATTCTTTCCATCAACAGTTTTTCCAATAAGCGGAGAATTCCTTTGAAACGAGCAATCATCAGCGACATTCACAGTAATCTTGAAGCCTTTCAAGCAGTGTTGGAGCACATTGCTTCACAAAATATCACGGAGATTTATTGTCTTGGTGATTTGGTGGGCTACGGACCAAACCCGATCGAATGTATTAATTTGATGCGGGAAAAAGGGCATTTTTGTCTTCTCGGTAATCATGATCAGGCATCGCTTTTCGATCCCGAAGGCTTCAACAATAGTGCCGAACGCGCCATTTTCTGGACTCGTGATCAATTGGAAAATATTCGTATTCCGGGAGCCAATGAGCGTTGGGATTTTCTCAATGAGTTGCCTCGCATCCATCGCGAAGACGATATTCTGTATGTTCACGGTTCGCCGCGTAATCCGCTCAATGAATATGTTTTCCAGGACGACATTTACAACGAACGCAAAATGGAACGCCTTTTCGCGGTTATTCCCAAATATTCTTTTCAAGGTCATACACATGTTCCGGGAATTTTTACAGAAGATCGCGAATTTTTTACGCCGGATGATATTGGCGGAAAATACACATTGGGCAATAAGAAACTAATGATCAATGTCGGTTCCGTTGGTCAACCCCGTGATCGTGACCCAAGAGCCTGCTATGTTGTTTTGGAAGACTTAACCGTAACATTTCATCGTATCGACTATCCCTTTGAGAAAACAATCGAAAAAATCTTACAAATCAAAGACCTTGATAATTATTTGGGGCATCGACTTCGGGATGGAAAATAGACAGTTTGAAATTGGAGTCTGTTAAAACCTGCAACTTCTTCGTTACAATTGATTCATGGCAGGAGAAAGACAATCAATCGTTTGGGACCATGAACGCCAAGAATTAATATTTTTTCAATATCGGCAGTTCGGCTGGGTCCGGTAACAATGACAAATTCACCATTGGTTGCGGTTTCGAGTTTGGGTTTCATTTCTGCCCAAACAGCTGGTAAATTTTCTCGAAGCATTGATTTTTCCGCGACAACAATCAGAATTGGCATTAAATAAGTTGTCAATCGATCAAACGCTGTTGGTGCGGTGAAAAGACAGCTTCCTGTATCGGCAAGCAAATATTCCGGTGAAACAAGACCAACATCGAGTTTTGCCAACTCTTCGGGAACAACATCCGCAGGATTTGCCGACGCGAAAACAAAATTCCTCTTTTGCGAAGTATCTGTTTGCGGCGAATCCGGTTGTGATACATTTTGCGATACATTGAATGTTCTCAATTGTTCTGCGGTTTTGCGACTTAACGGACGGTCAAGTACGGCGAGTTGCTGAGCGTTGATTGTGTTTAGTAGTTCATTGATTTGTTGAACTGCATGAGCAAAGTCGTTGCACAAAGTAAATTCGCCTTGAACAGTTTCGAGATTGTTTTGAAATTGTTTGGTCATTTCGGTTGGCGAATATTCATGAATATCCCAGACGTGGGGTATTGTTGGCATTGGGAGGGGCGATTGTTTCCGATCTTCGAGAGCGGTACGGATTCGAGAGAGCATGGATTTTGGGTTTGCCATAATTGTCTATTTGTGGTGAAGAAAAAACGCGAAGAATATGATTGTTTAAAGTATATCACCAATTGTTTTTGAAGCAACAGTTGATAGTGGAGAGTTGATAGTTGATAGTGGAGAGTGTCGCATGCGGAATTTTACTACAAGGCAATAATTCCGCATGCGAACTATTAACTATTCACTATCAACTATTCACTACAAAAAGCAATTGGTAAGTACCGAAAAGCGGAAATTGGAGAACTCCATTCGCCAATTGGAGAACTCCATTCGCCAATTGGAGAACTCCATTCGCCGATGGGAGAACTCCATGTACCAATTGGAGAATTCCATTCGCCAATTGGAGAACTCCATTCGCCGATTGGAGAACTCCATTCGCCGAAACATCACATCGGCGATAGCCGATTAGCCCCTGTTTTTCGGATGGCAATTTGTGTTGCCAAACGGTTTGGA
>JAIRTV010000430.1 GCA_031254675.1 Planctomycetaceae bacterium
ATGGTTTTACTCTTGTAGAACTTCTAGTGGTTATTGCGATTATCGGAGTTTTAATCGCACTTCTGTTACCAGCCGTACAAGCAGCTCGCGAGGCAGCGCGGAGAATGCAATGTGCGAATAATCAAAAACAAGTTGTGCTGGCAATGCACAATTATCACGATGTGCATCAAACATTTCCATGGGGCGGCAGGTATCTCTTTGAAACTTGGGCAATACTGGTATTACCTTTCATTGAACAAAACCAAATCAGTTCAGAATATACATGTAATAAATCATTTCATCATGAACCGAATTTTTCTTTACTCAAAGAGCGTGTATTTTCTACCTATACTTGCCCTTCCGACGGAAACAATAATATATCTAAGTACGTTCTAACAGGGGGAGTGAGGTCACACAATTATGTGGTTTGTATGGGACGTGATGGAGTGTGGTATCCGGGATACCCACGTACAAGTACACAATATATTCAAAATTGTTTGATAGATAACACGAGTTGTGACAACCCATCAAAATATAACGCTATGTTTACTGCAAGTTGTCCTCGTTCTTATTTTGATACCAATCCTCCTACTCCGCTTACAATGGCATTTAATGATGTTATTGACGGAACCTCCAATACACTTGCTTTGTCAGAGACTATTCAAGGTATTTCAGACGCTCCAGCAGATTGGCGCGGCGTAACTTTTTCTCCTCCTACCTGTTTTTTTAATACAAACTTATCGCCTAATACAAGGTCTCCTGACATCAATTGGAGTACTGATTTCTCACACCCTTTGCATCCCATAAAAATGCTTATTGCGAGTCCTGCGACTGCTGTAGATCGTATGTACTTGAGAATGTCTGCGCGAAGTTGGCATGTTGGCGGAGTCAATGCCGGTCTTGCTGATGGTTCGATTCGGTTTATTCCAAACCAGATTGATCTTGAAATTTGGCGTGGTGCAGGTTCGACGAATGGTGGTGAAATTAGTTCGTTACCGTAATATTGTCTGAATTTTGATTTTTGTGATTAGTATTATTATGCGAAATGTCTATAAATCTTGAATCATACTAATCACAAAAATCAAAGTTCAGATAATCCTAACATTTAGCCTTTAACCTATTACTACTAAAATATGAGATATTTATTTTTTACACTTTTATTATTATTGTTATCTGTATCATCAGGTTGCAGCAACAATAATCCACAAGGGCGAATTGCTGTTCGCGGTGAAGTAACTTTCAACAGCAAACCGCTTGAACAAGGCGAAATATTATTTTTGTCCATTGAGGGATCAACGCCAACAGTCGCAACCGGCTCATTGATCCAAAATGGTAAATTTTCATTACCGGCAGAACACGGTCTTATACCGGAACAAGAATATTGTGTTCAATTCCGCGCTGTTGAAGAAATCCCCGGCACACGAAAAACCAATGACCCAATGGAAGTGGTTCAAACCCACGACATCATTCCACCAAAATACGGCGTTAAATCTAAAGAAACTGTTAAAGCAACAAAAAAATCCCCTAACGTGTTTAAATTTGATTTGATAAGCGATAAGTAGTCTGAACGATGATTATTGTGATTGATGTGATTAGTATGATTTTTTTGATTGTTTCGGAATTGAATCACCGACAGATAAACAAAGGTAGGCGACTTTTCGCCGAAAGGTCGCAACGGTTGAGTAATAATTGATACCAGAAGGCAATGTTCCGCCTATTGCGCGTCGATTCAGTAACAGAATATTTATGAAGGGCATACCGATTGGAACTAATTAATTCTCAACCGGCGCGGTGTTTCGGCGAAACACCGCCTACCTTGAATAATCATAACAATCAACCGCAGAGTCCACAGGGAGCACAGAGATTTTTTTATGTTTTAAGTTTTACCTTTCAATTAAAGTCATAAAATTGCTCCGTCTCTGTGTTCCCTGTATCCTCTGTGGTCAATACAAAAAAACACAACACTTTGTAATCTTTAATTTTCAACCATGTTAAATTTCATCTTGTTTTATAGCCTCGTTTTGATTGTTGTCTCAATTTGTTTTTTGTTCCGTGCGCGGAATCACGGATTGTGGCGACAAATTTTGTACAAAACACATCTTTGGCTTGGAATTGTTAGTGGAATTGTTTTATTTATTGTTTGTTTGAGTGGAATGTTGTTGGTGTTTCGTTGGGAGATCATTCAGATTTTTGAACACGACAAATATTCTTCTGTTTCGACTTCTGAGATATTGCCGCTCAATATTGATGAATTGGTTGCTAAAGTAGAGCAACACACAAATGGTAAAATCTCTATTATTTATACAGAAAATCGTTCTAATGGTATGAAGAATTACATAATGTGCATAAAAACAGAAAACAACAAAAATCTCAAAACCGAACATCAATTTTGTTCAATTGATCCTTACACAGGTGAAATATCGGACAAAAATTTTAGTCTGTTAGCCATCTTTTTCTACATCATTACCAAACTACACACTTCACTTTTTTTGCCCAATCCGATTGGTAGAATGGTTGTCGGGTCGGCAACTTTGATTTTTATTATCGTTGCGTTATCGGGATTAGGTCTTTGGTTTCCGGCAAATTTCCATAACACAAAAGCGTGGAAAAATAGTTTTCTTGTTCGGTTTCGCAAAGGAAAACATTCACTCATTTTTAATCTCCATAAAACATTGGGATTTTATGTGTTAATTCCAATGTTGCTGATGGCATTGACCGGATTAATGTGGTCTTTCCAATGGTACTGTAACAGCGTTGCAATGATATTAAACGTCCCGACTCCTCACAGTTACAATAAAGTCAAATCATCGCCTCAAAATCCAGATGCCCAACGGTTAGCTCTTGATTTCTTTGATAAAAAAGCGGATGAACTGTTCGCGCCGCACAAAGAAGTGAATCGGAACATTTATCTTCCTGAACATGAGAATGATCCTGTTATGATGATGGGATGGCATCAGGGAATCTGGAACTCAACATGGGGATTAGATAGAATTCAATTTGATCAATATACTGGTGAAGTGTTACAGTTTGATCAATTTGACAAATTTTCTATCGGCAGGAAAATTGTTACAATGTTTCCCTTTATCCATTATGGTAGTTTTTTCGGCTTACCAACAAAAATCATCTACTTCCTCGCCTGCCTAATCACAACAACATTACCAATCACCGGCGTTTCAATTTGGTGGCGAAAATTACGGAATTTACGCAAAGCACAAACTCACAAAATTACAGAAAACCAACAAAAATCCGCATAATGACACTCAATTTAAGAACAAAAACCGCTTTTCCGTGCGTACCGACTCTTTTTCGGTGCGTATTTATTCCTTTTCCGTGCGTACCGATTCCTTTTTGGTGCGTACTTATTTCTGTTCCGTGCGTACCGATTTCTTTTCGGTACGTACTTATTCCTGTTCAGTGTGTACTGATTGTCTTTCGGTACATACGGTTTGCTTTTCAGTGCGTACCGATTCGCTTTTCGGTATGTACCGATTGCCTTTCGGTACGCACTGATTCACCGCCGAGACGCACCGATTTCACGTCGGTACGTACCGATTCCTGTTTGTTGAACGTTGGTAATTGTTTGTTACCAATATTATGTTGTTTGTTGTCACACTTTTTCGGACAATTGTTGTTCGGAAAAAGACAATAAAACATTAACCCGTTTCGTTTAATCCTATTAAATAAGGAACTACCACAATGGCTCATAGAAACAGTTACATGCCCGTCAAAGACGCGGAATTTATCGCGTGGGCGAAAACAATTTACCGAGATTGTTCGGAAAACGCCCCAACATGGCAACTCGATCCAACGCTCTTAAACCAATTTAACGATTTGGTTGTAACGGCAAATTCCGCCTACGAAAATAACGCCGACAAAGAATTGCGAAACCGTGCGTCGGTCAAAACCAA
>JAIRTV010000336.1 GCA_031254675.1 Planctomycetaceae bacterium
TTGAAAAGCGTCGTTTATTTTATCAGAGTTTTGAAAAAAAGTAAGGGAACTCCTAAGAACTCCTTTTTTTACCACTGAGCATACAACAATACAACATTTAACTCCTCACTCATAAATTCATAAATATTCGTTGTCTTCCTGACGAAAACTCAGTACACTTGGCAACGAATTGGAAGTTCCCACAATATATTTGTGTTTCTTTTTCGTCCTATTAACGATTAACAATTAGTAATTACCGTGGCACGCGAAAAACCAAAAGAAGCGGGAATTCCCGAATGGATATTAACTTATGGGGACATGATGTCGTTGTTACTTTGTTTCTTTATCATGCTCTATTCCATGAGTGTTATCGCAACCGTTAAATTTGAGGCGGTTGTGGAGTCGCTCCAACAAAGTCTTGGTTATTCCGGTTCGAGCAAAACGCCAAGTCGCTCAAATAAACCAACCTCCCAACGCTCAACAACTTCCGAACGCTCCAACCGTTTAGCCGCCCTCACCGGCGGTCAACCGATTGTGTCCACTCAAGGTGAACACGCCAATGTCCAAACAATTCGCATTAAAGAAGAAATTATCAAAGGCGGACTTATCCGGTTTGATTTCGGTAGCGATGAATTGAATACGCAAGCAAAACAAGATATTGATGCCATTTTGACGACTCTTGTCGGTTCGCCTTTCAAAATTATGATTAAAGGTCATGCCGCGATGACCGAATTGCAAGGACCTTATCGTCTGGATATTGATTTGGCGTACGCTCGTGCAGTGAATGTTCGTGATTATCTTATTTCGCGTGGTCTCAAAGCAAAGTTTTTTCAATTAGCGGTTGTTGGCTCTCACGAACCGCTCAACCGTGCTATTTTGCCGCCAGGGATTGATCCGAAAGCGGTTAATTCGGTTGTTGAAATTATTCTCCTCGATAAAACGGTTCGGAATTTGCGAGACGATGCAAACGACAATCTTTTAGAAAGTGTTCCTATTCAGTGATTTACCATTCAATGATGTTCCTATTCCCTGATATTCCCAATATTTCCGTTTTCACCCATGTCCGACATAAAACCTAAAAATACCAATACAAAATCAATTTGTCTTGCGATTGTGATTTTGTCTATTGTTATTGCTTGCTATGTTGTTTCGACCATGCAACGGACTTACCGTGTTCGCGAAATCAACAATAATTCTGTATTGATTTTCCCGAAACGGGTGAAATTCGGTGGCGAAATATTATCAGGAGAAGTGTTTCGCGGTATGGAAACCGCTCGATCCGAAAAAGACAAAGAATTGGTTGCCGAAATTAAAAAGATTATTGACCAAAAAGAAACGCCCTCCGACATTTTTAAGCAACTTCCAGCAAACACCGTCAATATCGCCGTCACTCTAAACGATGTCTTTCATTTTGATAATAGCGAAGAATTAAAAATACTTCGCAACGCTGCTCCGAAAGAAGGCAAATGGAATATCAATAACGAAACATTAGAACAATTAAGCGAAATTTTAGATCATTTCGAATCGAAACGTCTTACTATTCGCAACATACTCAATCGTTCGAACGTTTGTTTTCATTTTATCTTTGAACAAGATGAAGAATTTGGTGAGATTGTTGATGTTCAGGCGGCGAATTATTTGGAGGATTATTTGTTGCTGGAAGAATACGCGATTGCGAAATCGCTTCGGGATGGTCAGGTTGAAGAAGCGTTGGATTCGTTGGTGTATTTATTTCGGATGGCTCAATTGGCGTCGGCAGTTGCGGTGCCGGCAGTTCGTTCGTCGGCGGCACTGATTCGGTTGCGTGCGGTGGACGTGATGCAAAGAATTATTTTGGATACAAAGTTCAACAAACGATATTTGAACGGTTTATACGGAATGATTTACGAACAACTCGAATCTTGGACGCCGGATCGTGCGGTTTGGGTTGCCGACCGTGCCAGCGGGTTGAAAACATTCCATCGGATATTGCAATATGGACCCGAAGCCGCATTAACCCCAACCGAACTCGATGAATTAGAAAAACGTGGTTTATTGACTTTTGTGGCACGAAAACAAAAAGGACGGAAAAACAAAAAAAATACCACTGACAATAACGAAACCAAAGAAACTATTCTTATGAATAATGATTTTTGGCGTACTCATGTTGCGGACGAAACTTTTTATTTGAAGTCCATGCAAAAAATTATTGATAAGTGTAACAAACCGTTTTATCAACGGATTGCGGTTTTGGACGAGATTAACAACGAGGTACTGAGTAAAATGGACAAGAAACCGGAACCGGTGATTGCGGAGATACTACTTCGTGGGATTGTGCGTTCTATGCGGCTCCACGCTCAAGACCGTGCCGGTTGCGAAACGGCGTGTTTGGCAATGGCGATCTCGTTGGAAAAACCAACAACAATGTTACGAACAAGCAATCCGTTTTCCGAGAAAAAATACACGATTGATGAAATTAACGATCAGGAAAATCCGCAGAACAAATTTATTGAGGTAACCTCTTCGGGAAACCACCAACCATTCCGTGTTCCTGATTATCGTATAAGATAAAATATAACATATTGATGTTGCAGAATGTTGCCAACTACTTTAAGATATTGCTCCCACTTTCAAATTCGGTTTTTGAGCGAGGAACACATTGATCACATAGAAAAAATTAACTTTTTGTGTTCTTCTATGATTTCCGTGTTCAAAATGACAAAAACTCCAAATTCAAAAATGAAACGTATATAATAAATAGACCATTACCTAATTCACTAGAAAATGGTAAAAACCGAACTGATCGGTTTTCCATGTTACACTTTAGCTTTCTACTTTTTAAATGCCATGAATATCGGTAAAAGTTTAATTTTGGGCGTCGTCGTCTTGACGGTTTTAACGGTTGTGTCAATGACCTACATATTAACTCGCAATGCCGGTAAAATGGTTGGCGTTATTAATACACGTCTTGCCGAAATGAGCGAAACTCAAAAAGGGCAATTGACTGAAATTCTTACCGTACAAGAAAAAAAATTAGCCGAAATTCTCGCCGCTCAGAAACAGCAGAACGAAAATATGTCAAAAACCATCGGAAATCAAT
>JAIRTV010000396.1 GCA_031254675.1 Planctomycetaceae bacterium
GATAAATATATTTGGGTTGTTGATGACTTCAATGATGATTCATTTGCTTCAAATGGTGAAATATTTCGTCAAAAGTAATGTCTCGGATACAATTGAACTATTTTCCCATGCAAATGAAGTATTTTCATATGAAAAGGAACAAAACTTTTGAACAAGACCTTTCGGCGAAAAGTGATTTGCCTTGAGTTTCTTGGCTTTTAACGAAAATTCCACGATGACTGATTACGTTTACACCGCTAAAACCACAACCGGAAACGATGTTACCGGCAAACTCACCGCCAACACAAAACGGGAAGCCTTAGAAACATTGCACCGTTTATCGCTCTTTCCAATCAGTGTGAACGACGCCCAACATGGTCAGATTACTATTAAATTGTTCAATCGACGTGTTGCCGATTCACAGGTTGCGGCTTTATTGGGACAACTTGCTGATTTGTTGGAAAATGGCGTTCCGGTTCTGGCGGCGTTTCAGGTTCTCATCAAACAAACAACCCATCCGGTCTTACACGACGTGTTGACGGATATTCATGACCGTGTTGCCGACGGCGACGCCATCGATAACGCCTTCGCGTCTCACTCCCCTCTTTTCAACAGCCTCACCATCAGTATCATCCGCGCCGGAGCCGAAGGAGCATTTCTCGAAGACGCCTTGCGACGTACCGCCAAATTTCTAGAACAACAGGCAGAACTCAAAGGAAAAATTATCAGCGCCATGATTTATCCGTCCATTCTGTTTTTGGTAGGTTTTTCTGTGGTGGTGGTACTGTTAGTGTTCTTTGTTCCCATGTTTATGCAAATTTTCGACCAAATGGCTTCAGGCGAACCGTTGCCCTGGACAACACGATCATTACTGTGGATGCGCTCAATGATTATTCATTATGGAATTTATGTCGCCGGAACACTCGTTTTTCTAGGAATTTGGATTCAAGGGCAACTCTCAACCCAATGGGGAATTCGAATCATCGACAAAATTAAACTTCGATTGCCCTTCATCGGGACAATTTTATTAAACAGCGCGGTTTCTCGGTTTTGCCGCGTTTTCGGAACTCTTTTAGAAAACGGCGTTCCGATTCTCCGTTCGCTGGATATTAGCAGCCAATCAACCGGCAACACCGTTTTAGCGGATGCGGTAAAGCGTTCGGCGGAAAATGTTTCCAGCGGCGAATCACTCTCGAAACCGTTAGCGGAATCCGGTATCATTCCGCCGCAAGTAATGGCAATGATCTCTGTCGCCGAAGAATCCAACACGTTGGAAAATGTGTTGGTGAATATCGCCGATACTATCGAACGAAATACCGCACGACAATTAGATACCATGATCCGGTTAATTGAACCGCTCATGTTATTGTTTATGGCGGGAGCGGTTTTTTATATTATTGTTTCCATGTTGCTCCCCATTATCAATATGACGAATATCGTCGGATAAATAACCGATACCTCCTTCATCTTTACAAGAACAACATTTTCCCAAACAAGAGTGTCTTATGATAACGCAACGAATAAAAAAACAATATCGGGTTGCTATTTTTATTGAATCGACTCGTGTTTACAGTCGCGAACTGATTCGGGGAATTGCTCAATACAATCGGGAAAATCTCAATTGGAATATTGAATTTACTCCTCGTGGTCTTAATGAATTGTTTCCGCGATGGATTAAAGATTGGCAAGGCGATGGGATTTTGGCGCGTATCAATAATAAACGTTTATTTCGTATTCTGTTGCGTAAAAATATTCCGGTGATTGATCTTCGTCGTTCTTTTACGTTTCCTCAAATTCCGCAAATCGGCACGGACGACCAAACCGCCATCACAATATTGTATGAATTTTTTCGCAATCGTGGTTTCCAACGGTTTGCGTTTATTGGTCTTCCCGAACATCGACATCCGCCAATGGATATCCGTCGGGCAACTTGTCGAAAAATGATTACGGAAAGCAAACAGATTTTTTCGGAGTTTGAAATTGATCTTGAGGGGTTGGACGCAACGCCAACTCAAGGAATCCGAAAACTGACGCAATGGCTTAAGAAGTTGCCGCAACATACGGCGATTATTTCTTGTAATGATGATATTGCGCTTCAGGTGTTGAATTTGTGTCGTCAAATTGATCGGGTTGTTCCGCATGATTTGGCGGTGGCGGGAATTGGCAATGATGATTGTCTTTGCGAGCTGGCGATGCCAACTCTGACAAGTGTTGATTTAAACCCGAAACGAATCGGGTACGAAGCCGCTGAAATGTTGCAAAAAATGATGAGTTCCCATTTTTCGCCGCCGCCGGTCACTTTTATCAAACCCAATTTTATTGTTTCGCGAATGTCCACGAATATTATTGCAACTGAAGACCCAATGGTGAATCAAGCGCTTCAATTGATAGGGGAGCGTTCTTGTCATGGGTTGCAAGTTAAGGATGTTTTGCGTCATGTTCGTCGTTCTAGAATGACGGTGGAAAATCGTTTTAAGGTTCTTTTTGGTCATACGATTTTTCAAGAAATTCTCAATGTTCGGCTTCAACGTGTTAAAGAATTGCTTTCGACAACTGATTTAACGATTAAAGAGATTGCGATTTTGTCGGGTTTTAGTTATTCCGAACATCTTATGCGTGTTTTCCATGAACGGTTTGGTCAGACAATGAATGAGTTTCGCAAAAGTTATCGCAACAAATCGTAACGCAACAAAATTTCCCGCAACTTTTCCCGCAACCGTTGTCTCTCGTAACCTTTCAGCGAAAAACGAACCGATTCTGTTTGCCAAAGGTTTTCCTATTTTCGGTTGATCTTTTGACAAAAATTCTTCTAAATTACCCAAATTTTTTTAAAAGCAAAAGTTCCTCTTGACATTTTTTTCCGTTTAACATAAACTATGAAACTTAACCGATTGTGATGCGTTGCTTTGTTGTGTCGTTTCACGGCAAGCGTTTCGCAATCAATTTTGTAAAACCTTAGAAAATAAGGAGAATGACAATGGAAAATTTAGTCAAATGTTTGGTCGGTTTTTTTGCAATATTTTTTGCGAAAAGTCAAATGTTAAACTTGGTAAACTACGTAAAGCAGGGGGGGGGGGGCTATATGGAGTAGAAAGTTGAGAACGGATAGTGGAAAGTGGTCGATTTTTCGGCGTTTTTCCACAAAATTCTCAACTCTTTCGCGCTCTTTGCGATTCGGCTTTACTCTTGTCGCACTTCTTGTTGTGATTGCGATTATTGGCGTGTTAATCGCTCTTCTGTTGCCGGCAGTTCAGGCGGCGCGCGAAGCCGCAAGACGAATGCAATGTCTGAACCAAATGAAAAATTTTTCACTTGCGTTACAAAATTATCACGACACCTACACATCATTGCCCGGCGGACAACATTGGATCCATTTCCGCTCTTCCACTGGAGCAATGGACATACAACGTGGTTGGGCTTTACAAGTATTTCTTTTTCCGTTCATCGAACAACAAGCACGATATGATGCTTTATTGAATCGTGTAAGTACTTCATCGGGAACAACTCCAGGTGGTACCTATCCACAAACACGCGGAAAAATACAAGTTTTTTGTTGCCCTTCCGATCCCAATTCGTCCATTGTTAATAGCAACAACAATTCTAAAACCAATTATGTATTTAGTAAAGCTGATGTTGTGGACAGTAATATTTCAGCCACAAATGAAAACGCCAAAAATCGAATGGCTTTTCCCGTATCACAATTCAAAGGCTTGGAAGCGATTAGCGACGGAACCAGTAACACAATTGCTTGGAGTGAAACCGGCGTTCCGGCTTTAACTGCTGACGACAAAAGCGTTAAATGTTCTCTGGCACTTGGTGTAACAGGTCTTGCCGGTACATCAGGATTAGCCAATTGTTTAGGAGTGGTAAGTAACAGCGATCCCGCTGTTCTGAACAGAACAGTTTATGCGTCGGGAAATACTTCCGTCAACACTGAATATACTGCCCGACGCGGTTGGAATTTGTACTATTATTTTGGATGTTACGTTAGTTTTGTAACAATGTTTCCTCCAAACTCGCCGAATTGTAGCTCTGGTGGTCGCGATTCGTGGGGGCATTGGTCGGCGAATAGTTTTCATCCGGGCGGCGTCAACGGAGCTTTTTTTGACGGTTCGGGACGATTTATCAGTAACTCCATCGAATATGTAACTCCCGGTTTGAGTACGGCTCCCAAACAAAACTTATCCGGTCCAAGCGAATACGGTATTTGGGGAGCAATGGGCTCAATCAACGGCGGAGAATCACAAAATCCGTGATTTTTCGTACAATTCTATTTTTGTACTCATCGTTGAAAATAATTCTTTAATTATTTTCAACGATGAGATTTGATTTTCAATTTTCTTTTAACTTTTAATTTTGTTATGAAAATTAGTGTTTATGTTCCGATTATTTTTGTTTTGATTTTAGGATGTTCTTCAAAACAACAGCCGGATGATCTTCCGGTTTTGTATCCTTGTAAAGTTACGGTTATTCAGGATGGGCAACCGTTAGCCGGTGCAAGTGTTATTTTACAATTGACCGAAAATGTTTCAGCTCACAGCGGAAAAGCATGGATTCCTATGGGTTTGACCGATGAAAACGGTGTTGCGGTGATCAAAACCAATGCCAAGTATGACGGTGCTCCGCTCGGACAATACAAAATTGTTGTCAATAAAACCGAACGTGAAACAAGCAAATTGGAACCGGCACCACCGGAAGATAGCCCGCATTACACAACATGGCTTGAAAAAAGTCAGGCAGAAAAACTCAATGAATTTGGGCTTGTCGAAACAATCTATACTGACGCTCAAAAAACTCCTCACGAGATAGAAATTACCAAAAACTCCAACCAAAAAAATGTTGATGTTGGTAAGACTGTCCGAAATAAAATTTTCTAAATTGTTTCGGAATCTTTTAAGCATGTTGTGTTCGATATCGGATAAACATAAAACAGATAGTGTTTACAGATAGCGTTTTATGAAACATCACACCCATTGATAATAGATTCCATCGAACACAACAGTGTTTTTTGAATTGTATTGTACATTGTATTGTATGTGGAAAATGACGTTGAAATTTTATTGTTCTCCTCATATTGTACCAAGTTTAAGAAGGATTATAATAAAACATAATCGTATTTTGAGTGAGATCGCCTTTCCTTGATGATTGGCAATAGTCGCTCAATATTTGGTACGAGAAAACTGAAGTGGAGATTTCACGTTGAAATTTCCGGACAATTTTTACTCCTATTTATTATTTGCTACGACAATGAATTACAAACTTTTTTTTGCTACTGTATTAACATTGACCTTGTTTTTTAACAGTGGAGTCTTGTTTGCGCAACTGAATCCGTTTCAGGCAACAGATGTTGTTGCGCAAAAAGCGGAGAATAAACTCCGTATTCTCTGTTTTGGGGCACATCCTGACGATCCGGAAATCCGCGCTGGTGGTTCGGCGATGTTGTGGAAACGGTTCGGTCATGAAGTGGAATTCGTTTCGGTAACCAATGGCGATGTTGGACATTGGCGCGAAGCCGGAGGTCCATTGGCAAAACGACGTTACGACGAAGTTCAAAAAGCAGCGGAAATTCTTGGTACGAAAACAATCGTCTGGGATATTCACGACGGTGAACTCGAAGTAACACTGGAAAATCGCCGACGTTATATTCGCGAAATCAGAAAATGGAACGCCGATATTGTGATTGCTCATCGTCCCAACGATTATCATCCCGATCATCGCAATGTCGGACTACTCATGCAAGATTCTGCGTTTATGGTTGGCGTACCATTCGTTTGCCCCGATGTGCCGCCTCTGAAAAAAATGCCGCTATTCCTTTATTCTTACGATACTTTTCAAAATCCGCCATTCCGTGCCGATATTGCGGTTGCGTTGGACGACGTTATCGAACAGAAACTCGATGCGTTAATGGTCATGGAATCGCAATTCGTTGAAGGCGGAGCGTTGGGAGCAACCGACCCTCGAACCGCGTCAACCGATCCGAATATTCGTAACGAACTCCGACTCGCCGGACGTGAACATTTTCGAAAACGATTCGCCGACATCGCCAATGTCGCAAGAGAGAAATTGATCGAATTATACGGACAAGAAATCGGCTCTCAGGTCAAATATGCAGAAGCCTTCGAGTTGTGCGAATATGGACGCCCCATCGTCGCTCCCAAACGCTCGCTCACCCCCGATGAACTGCAACATCTCTTTCCCTTCATTCCGAAAAATTCAAAGTAAAAACTCGGAATTATTGCTCAAGCACAAACAGAATTGCCGCACGTCAGTACAAACCATTGGAACACCTCCAATGACCCTTCAAATGTACTTGCGTGCGGCAAATTCATTTGCACTTGATCTTTCGTTTGACAATCCGTCAATATCGACTACAATATTATTGTTTATCAGTTTGTAACAACATTTTTTTAACAAGGAGAACCAAGTTATGAAAAAGATTTTTTCGTTTAGTGTGATTTTGTCAACATTTTTAGTATTGTCGTTTGTGTCTGCCGACGAATTTTCTGTTGCGGATACGAATAAAGACGGCGTAATCAGCAAGGAAGAATTTAACAATTATCTTGCCGTCGAAGCCGTGATGCTTCCACCGGCGT
>JAIRTV010000355.1 GCA_031254675.1 Planctomycetaceae bacterium
GTTGATTTCATTTTTGTCTTACGTACAATAGGATAAATTTTACTGTTATCAACAAAATTTAGGAGAATTGATTATGTTCGTTTTTCGTATCATTTCATTTTGCTGTATCGTTTATTTTATGTTTAATATTCGATTTTATGCTGCCGAATTTTATGTCGCACCGAATGGCAAGGCGGAAAATTCCGGTACGAAATCGGAACCATTCGGAACGCTTGAGTCTGCACGCGACGCCGTTCGAGCTGCCCGCAACTCCCAATCAATTCAACCGGATGAACCCGTCACAATTTATCTTGCAACAGGAAAATATTTTCTGAACAAAACCTTCGAATTAAAACAAGAAGATTCCGGTACAGAAAAAAATCCTGTGCGTTATTGTTCGGAAACACCCTTGGGAGCGGAATTGGTTGGCGGTTTTTCTGTTCCGGTTTCTGCGTTCAAAAAAATAGAAAATCCCGCAATTCTCAAACGGCTTGATCCGGCGGTTCACGATAAAATTTTCGTTGCGGATTTGAACGCATTGAATATTCCTGTTCTGAAACAATGGGGCAATCAATTCAAAGGTCGTTCCAATACACCGCCGGAACTTTTTTTCAATGAAGAACCAATGACGGTTGCTCGTTGGCCTAATCGTACATGGGCGGGATTCAAAACAACTCTTGATAACGGAATGCCTCACGACGAAAAAACAGAAGAAACCAATAAAAAAGCAGCCGAAAAAGTTGGTGTTTCGTTTACTCATCCCGAAACCGATACGACAAAAAGGCATGGCGGTTCATTTTTGTACGACGAAGAAACCTTGAAACTTCGCGATCCGGAACGAATTGCTCGATGGAATATTGATGCGGGTGTTTGGCTTTTCGGTTACTGGACACATGATTGGTCGGATGAAGTTCTTAAAGTGGCGTCGATTGATTCGAAACAAAAAATTATGACCTTGCTTGGAGTTCACGGTTACGGAATTGGCGGACGAAGTTGGACGGGTTATTCGGAACGGCGTTATTTTGCAATGAATTTGCTCGAAGAGTTGGACGCACCGGAAGAATGGTATCTTGACCGTCAAAACAATCATCTTTATTTTTATCCGCCAAAAGATTTATCCTCCGGTTCATCAATTATTCTTTCGACATTGGAGCAACCGCTTGTGTTACTTAACGGAGCAAATTTTGTTCGGTTTCAAGGAATTTCATTAGGTCCAACATTCGGTAACGGAATTGATATTCGCGGCGGTACAAAAAATGCTATTCTTGCGTGCCGAGTTTTTGCTACGGGACGCACCGGTATTACGCTTAGCGGCGGAACAACAAATCTGGTTCGCGGTTGCGATTTATATCATATCGGCGCAACCGGTATTTCGATTAGCGGCGGAGACCGCAAAACATTGACGCCCGCAGGACATCGAGCAGTGAACAACCATATTCATCATTTCGGACGTTTACATCGAACTTATTCAGGAGCAGTCTCTTTGCATGGAGTTGGAAATATTGTTCAAAATAATCGCATTCACGACGCACCACATCTTGCCATCGCTTACGGCGGTAACGAAAACAAAATTGTGCGCAACGAAATTTATCGTGTTGTTCAAGAAACCAGTGACGCCGGAGCGTTGTACACGGGACGTGATTGGACGACTCAGGGAAATATTATCGAAGAAAATTACATTCACGATCTCGGAACTTCCGATTCGCACGGAACAATGGGCGTTTATCTTGACGACTGCGATTGCGGCGATACGATTCGGCGTAACGTTTTTTATAAAGCAAGCCGCGCGGTGTTTATTGGTGGCGGACGAGATAATATTGCAGAAAATAATCTCTTTATCGAATGTTATCAAGGAATTAGTCTTGATTCACGCGGCATGACGTGGAAACACTGGAATTCACCCAACGATCCCAGTTGGCAATTGGAACGAAAAGCCCAAGAACTCAATTATCAAAGTCCACCATGGAGTGAACGTTATCCCAAATTAGCAACGATAATGCAAAACGAACCAAAAGCTCCGCTTGGTTGCGTTTTTCAGCGTAATGTGATGATTGATTGTAAACAATGGATTCGTCTCGATAATAACGTACTAAAACTTTTGGAACGAACCGATTTGAAAGACAATATTATTGTTGCCGACAATATTGTCGTGGAAAACACGGTTAAAAGTGATGCGGATCAACTTCCTGAAAAGGAAAAATCGCTCCAAAAATATGTCGGTAATGTCGAATCGGGTTTTGTTGATCAGAATGAACAAAATTTTCGTTTCAAACCGGATTCGTCGTTGCAAAAACTTCTGCCGGAAAATTTTGAACCGATTCCATTTGAAAAAATTGGAATTTTCATTGATAAATACCGAACTTCGTTACCGAAAAACAATTGAAAGATTTCGCTTGACTTCTGATTTTGTTTTGTATAAACTTTGAAACTTATTCAATGACAATATATTTTATGCCGTTATATTTTGCGGTCATGTTTCGCATAAATTTAAAATACTTTTTATAAACTTAGGAGTATTAACCCGATGAAAACACAATTTTTCTTTCTGGTTGTTTTGTTTCTTTTTCTTGTTTCGGGATTTCTTCCGGTATTTGCGAAGGATCAGGTTTTGCTTGAACAGATTAAGCGGATGCAGAAAAATATTGATTCGCAAAATGGTTTGCCGTGGGGAACTCATGGGGTGGCGAAGGGTTATCATTCTAATTTCGAAAAAGGCACTCGTGTTCACCCGACACGCGCCGCAATGGATTACGCCGCTTATTTTCTTGCCAGTCCGCTCAAAGAACATCAGGATCAGGGGAACTCTCTCTTGGAAAAAGTTTTATCGTTACAGGATCAAAATCCGGAAAGTAAAACGTTTGGTGTTTGGTCATGGTATGCAGAAGAACCGCTTACTCAAATGGCTTATGTTGATTACAACTGGGCTGATTTTCAGGGGGCGGTGCTGGCAGTGATTTTGCACGATTTTCCAGATCGGCTCTCCGATGAGATTCGGGAAAAGGCAAAAAAAGCATTGGAATACAGTTGTCGTGCGATTATTAAACGGAATGTCGGACCTGGTTACACAAATATTGCGATCATGGGCGCAGTGGTTACTGCCGCCGCCGGTGAAATTCTTGAAACGCCGGAATTTCTTGATTACGGACGAAAACGGATGCAACGAAATCTCGATTATTATAAGGAAGCCGGCGGTTTTAACGAATACAATAGTCCGACTTACACGATGGTTGTTATTCATGAATTGGAGCGGATGCTTTATCTGGTTTCTGATCCTGAATGTCGGGCTGTTACAACAGAATTGCTTGGCGAAGCGTGGAAAATGGTTGCGGAACATTATCATGTTCCCACTGGTGAATGGGCTGGTCCTCATGCACGAAGTTACAGCGATCGGCTTTCACGTCAAACACGCAACGGAATTTTATCTCGCGCCGGTGTCTTGCCGGAAAATATTGTTATCGATTCTGTACCGCTTGTTTCGATAGTTCCGGTTCCTAATTCGTTGCAGCATTTTTTCAAGGACATTCCTCAAAATCCGATTGAGCGTCATTATGTTTTTGCCAAAGGACGACCGGAATTCAATGTTTGCGGAACAACATGGATGGATTCAACGGCAACTCTCGGAACAGCAACCTATCACACATTTTGGGAACAAAATCGCGGCTTAATTGGGTATTGGACAAATTCCGGATCACCGACTCCGGTGTTACGATTACGCTTTTTGCATAACGGCTCTGATTTTTCCAGTGCATGGGGGCGGCATCGGCAATCGGGAACAAAAATTGTTTCGGCAATTGGATTGCTGAAAAATCAGGGAAGTATGCATCCCAGTTTTGATCGTCCCAAGAAAACCGGAACCTTTAATGCAACATCATTTCAAATCGTTTATCAACTCGAAGCAAAAAACGCAACAGTTAAAACATTGGATTCCAACCGTTTTGAACTTGCCGCCGGACAAATCCGCGCCGTGGTGCATGTCGCCGATCATTGCTCTTTTAACGACACAACAATAACTTGGAAAACGGAACAAAAAGATAATTTTGCGGCGGTGATTGGTATTTGTTACGAAGGCGAAGAAAAAATGTTTCCGTTTCAAGAAATGGGAGAAATACGAATTGGTACGGCATTGGAACTTCTTCATTCAGACGCAAAACCTTCCGAATCGCCGGTCAAATTTGTCGAGAGTAACTTGGAAACCAAAGAAGATGGAAAATTTTACGGTGTTCTCTGGTCTGGCGTGAACGACAATCAACCGTTGCTCGCCCCCCTAAAACCAACGAATCACTAATCATAATAAACCTTGGATAAAGACTAAAATTGAAATATTGCTACCGAATAAATTGTCAATGTATGAATTATTCACCGATGAAAAAGGAAAAAAACTTTTTATGTCACACTTTCACAATTTCTTTTTTTGGACAACGTTTTGGACAAAGTTTATGCTAATATTGTTGTGGGTTGGTGATTTTTGGCGTTTTGTTTCTGCTTTGTGTGTTTTGGGGTGGCAATATTTTTGCGGTAAATTGGCGTGAACGATTACTTTTTTTCGATTACTGTGATATAATGATGGCAAAAATTGGTTGTGATGTTGCTTGCCGATTTTACTCCAAACGAGAACAAATACGCGGAAACAAATCAACCAATCACCGTAACATAAAATCATCAAACGTGAAATGGTTACGGTCAAGAGGAACTTATTGTTTTACCGTTTACAATATTGAAACGGCAAAAATATGAATCGGCAAATCAATTTTGAGGCTTAAAATGAAAAACGTGATTGTTCTTATTCTTGGTGGTGGTCGTGGAACACGGTTGTATCCGCTCACCAAATTCCGAGCAAAACCGGCAGTTCCAATTGGCGGAAAATATCGTCTCATTGATATTCCGCTATCAAATTGTATCAATAGCGGATTGGATCAAATTTATGTGTTGACGCAATTCAATTCGGCGAGTTTGCATCATCATCTTCATTCGTTCCATTTTGATTACTTTAACGGTGGATTTGCTGAAATTTTGGCGGCGCAGCAAACAAACGGTCAATCTAAATGGTATCAAGGTACTGCCGATGCGGTTCGGCAAAATTTCAGTTACATCCAGCAACGGCATGTCGAATACGTTTTAATCCTTTCCGGTGATCAACTTTATCGGATGGATTTTAAGCAGATGTTGGAAACACATTGTAAAACCAATGCCGATGTAACAATTTCCTCTGTACCCGTAACGAAAAATCAGGCGACCGGTCTTGGAATTATGCGGTTGGACGATACTGGTCGCGTGGTTGGTTTTCTGGAAAAGCCCCAAACGGAACAAGAATTAAACCATGTCCGAACCGCGTCCGAATGGATTGAAGAACGCGGAATTCGGGCAGACGGACGCGATTTTTTGGCAAGTATGGGAATTTATCTGTTCAATAAATCAACACTTCTTGACGTGTTGGAAAAAACAGATTATACCGATTTCGGCAAGGAAGTTTTTCCGGCGGCAATTCGTACAAAAAAAGTGCAGGTTCATTTATTCGATGGTTATTGGGAAGATATTGGAACAATTAAAGCGTTTTTCGATGCGAATCTTGCCATGACGGGACACAATCCGCCTTTTGCGTTATCACATCCCGATTGGACAACGTACACCGAACCGCGATTTCTGCCTCCAACCCGAATGGATGGCGCCACAGTGCGCGGCAGTCTTGTTGCGGATGGTTGCGATATTGGCGATGGAGCGGTGATTGAGAACAGTATTGTTGGTTTACGTTGCCGTATTGGTAAGGGTGTAAAAATTCGTAACTCAATCATCATGGGCAGCGATTATTACGAAACCGGCGAAGAAATAACCGAACATCGCCGACGCGGAATACCACCGTTGGGAATCGGTGAAAATTCGGTAATTGAACACGCAATTATTGACAAAGATTGCCGTATCGGAAAACGAGTAATCATTCTCAACACGGAAAATATTATCGATTGTGACGAAAAACCTTACGGAATGATTCGTGACGGTGTTGTTTGTGTTCAAAAAGAAGCAACAATTCCCGACGGTTGGACGTTAAGCGATAGAAAAACCGATTGAATGTATCTATTCGGTTTTCTCTTTCGTTTGCCTCCTCTCATTGAGCGATACGATTTTTTTAGGAAAGTGCAGATAAGTGAAAATCAAACTTTTGTAAATGTCTAAGAAATATTTACAAAGAATTATTCGGACAAGGTTAATTCTTTGGGAATCCGTTTCAAGAGGCTATTCGTTTCTTCCGCCAATTCGTCCAATGTTTTTAGGTCAAAACCGCCATAACGTGTTGCGTCCAATGTTTCGAGAATTCCCCGCACTTCGCTCACCGTTTGCTCCGTAACTCCAAGTTCCAATAATTTAATGCATGCGTCTTTTGTGGTCATACCTTGTTCCACACCATCGGTCAAATCCGCAACATAACCAAAAAAGACATTTTGGAGATTATTTCCAAACAATGCGGTTGGATTATCCGACTTTTGCCGTGTTGCCAATACTTCGACAAAACGTTGTTTTGCTCGTTTACCGGCTCCACGTCGGCGACGAAGTTTGGGGTTGGAATGACAGACACGCCAAACAAAAACACCAAACACCAATAACACATAAACCGAAACCAACGAAACCATCGTCAATAACCAACCAACAAAATCAACCGACCGCTGAATCGCTTTTGACGGATCCGTCATGTTGGCAAATAGCCCTTTGTCCGAACGTTCCAATGTTTCCGAAACAGGTAATTGCCGATTCGCGAAGATCGGTGCGGAATGAGTTGTTTTCGATTCCGTAATTTCCATCGTCATCGGATCGCTTGATAACGTAATAAATTCTTCCTTATCAACATCGAAAAATGCAACGGAAAGAGCTGGAAAAACCAGAGAACCTTCTTGTGTTGGTCGCACGGTGTAGGTAAACGTACAAGATTTGTCATTGACTTCTTCTGTTGGCGGGTACACTTTGAAATTTGCGGTAATCTCCGAATTTTGTGACAAGTCCGGCGGTGTTACATGAGTTGTTGAACCTTGACCGGTTAAACAAAGTGTCAACGTCATCGGATCGCCAACTTTTGCCTGACGCGGTTGAAGATCAACTGACCAATCAAATGTGCCAAACGCACCAATATAATTATTCGGACGATTTTCACGCGGAACATCAGAAACCTCCACCGCCACTTCAGAAGCCAACGCATAAACTTCGCGCGGTGAAACGCCTTGTGTTGTATTCGAATCGACAGCAGCAAAAACTCCTTTTAACGTTACGGGTCCAAAAGAAAAACGACCAATCGTTTCTGGAATAAATGTTCGGGAAAAACGAAATTCCCAATAAGTCGTTTCCTGACCGCTCGAATCCAAACGCCGAATTTTCGACGGATTGGGAGCAAACTGAAGCGGCGTTCGCCGGAGCATACCACCAAATGAAAACGGCGAACGGAAAAAATCATCGTCAAACCCAAAACCTTCCGAAGCATAATCATTGATAGCAAAACCGTGTTGCGGTCGCCGAACATGCAAACCGCGAAGCCAATCATCAAATTTTCGTTGCGGAATCATGCCTTTGGGAAGTACCGTATCGCTATTCGCCCAAGGTATCGTCAACTTGGGCGGATCACGCAATACTTGAAGCGGATTCGTCGATTGTCCGGAATCAAGTTTTTCCGGTAAACCCTTGACTTGAACAACTAATGTAACAGTTACAGGCTGGCATGGATAAAGTCGTGATTTATCAGTTTCAATTTTTAACCAAACAAGGTCTTGATCGTTTGGCGGTCGAACTGTAATAGAAATTGCACCACCAGACGAAAGATCACCCAACGACTGACCGCCAATCTCCATCGAATTAGGAACAAGTTGTTGCCCATTAACAGAAACATTCGGTTTGGGAATCGTAAGCGAACCACTTCGTTTCGGTGCTAAAACGTACGCAAAACGAACACGTGATGTTGTTGTTTCCGTAACAACTCCCTGTATATTTTGAGTCGAACGCATCATCGATACATTGCGCGGAACAGTCTGGACGATATGAAAATCGTTAAGAGCCGAAACATCCGGCATGATTGATTCCTCAATTGGTTGTGTATCAATCAGCGTAATCCAATAGAGAATCGATTCGCCTTCATAAACGGTTGTCCGGTCAACTCCCACCGACATCTGCGGTGCCGCTTGAAGAGGTAAAATGCACAAAAAAATAAAAAACAAAAAAACGTAACAGCGTCTCATCATACCGAAACCTATTTTAAACAAATTCATTATCGTTCTAAAAATGATCAAAAAACAATTAGCGTGTTATTATTTCCCGTTGTTGTTATTCAGGGGTGTTGTTCTGTTCGCCAGTTTGAACCCGATTGTTTTAACACGATGGCAATAAAAAAACAATCCCCCGTTTCAATGGAAATCGTTCGCCGATCTTGATCAAATCATCACCGCGTCCTTTGCTCAAAACGCAACAATAAATCAAAGTAATCGCTAAAAATAAAAATAAATAATGTTACAACAAAACCCAATAAACTCAAGATTGCTCCAAGTTTGAAAAGCGGCGGATCATAAATCATTGTCAGACGGTGTTTGCCTGCCGGTAAATCAACCCCGCGAAATACTTCTTCAACCCGTTTAACCGGAACTTCACGACCATTTTCCAGAAAAGCCCGCCAACCTTGCCAATATTGTTCAGGAATAATAATCGTTCCCGATTCTTCCTGCGAAACGTCAAAAACCAATCGATTCGGTTCAAATAAAATATAAGAACGTTCGAGCGGGTTACGGATTTTCCAAATCGATTTATTGTCCGATAAATCAATCAGTTCCGTATCAAACTGAAGATGATCTGGCGCAACAATATATTGAACTCCAAGCCGCGCAAGATGTGCTTCAAACATTCCCGATTCGCCGTATTTCCATTCGGAACGAAGTGTTCCGGCAACACGATGATAATCTTTCGGCATCAACGTTCCACGAACATCCATAACGTTAATTCGTTGCGGTAACGTATATTTTGGAAAAAGCGATATTTGATCCCAGCGAATCGCTTCCGCAAGACGTTGTTTGGAAGACGATGTTTCAAATTCCGCCGGATACCAAACCGGAAAACGATAAATTCGTACAGGTATTTCTTTTTCAGCAATATCGTTACTAAAACAAGTCGTAATATTGCGTTCGTGATTCGGAACGGTTGCGAACATCCAAGTATTCGCAGTGAATAAATCCAACGCAACAAAAAGGAGCAAAAAATAAGGAGACGACTTCCAAAAAATAACCCGACGAATCAGGAACGTAAAAACTAAAACAGAAATTGCCGTGAACAAAAGTCCTGATCGTGCCGTTTCGATATTAAATGTACCGAAAAGAGGACAATTCGGAATATCATAAAAAATATTGATACGAAATAATATAATGATAAAAACAAAAATTGACGGAATGTAATAAATCCAAAGAGATTTTTTAATACGCCGTCGGAATAATTCTTCATGTGTTAACCGATCAAATCCCACTCCAGCAGAAACCGCAAGCATTAACGTTGCAACAACCAACAGTTTTGCCGGATAACGAAATATTTCGTAACCCGGTAAATACATCAGTACCGGATAAATAACAAACCAATTTCCCATACTACCAAAAGCAAAAAGCAGAAAAACAATCAGCGCAACAAAAATACGGCGGTTGAGCAAAGCACGATTACGATGCGTATTGACTTTTTGGAAACATCCGCAAAATGCAAAGATTGCCAATAAAACGGGGAGAAATCCCATGTAAAACGAAGGCACCCAAATTTCATTATCGAACGGTAATGCCGAAAACCATCGGGCATTTTCAGGAAATTGCCAACCTCCAACTCCAGGTAACAGAAATTCAGCCAACCGCCACGGAGGAACAGAAAAAGCATAAATAGTTTGCCGATGTGTTGCTAAAATACGGTCTGAAAGCGTTCCCAATTCCCAAGCCGGTAATATCTGAACAGCCGCAACAAAAAAAACGATCACGCCGGATAAAAGAAACAACAATAGTAATCGACAAAGATTCTTTTTATATTGAAGCGAAAAATAATATAAATTTCTCCATTGTCGTAATTCCCATTTCCAGCATGTGACAATCCAAGAGACAGTAACGCAGAGTAAGGTGTTGTAAACGGCTTGCAGATCGCCGCCGAGAATCATCAACGCCAGAACAACACCAAAACCAACAGCGTATCGAATTTTGTTACGATGTATCATTCGGTCTGCTTGACGAATCGCTTCAGGCAACCAAGCGGCACCGACTAAAAACGGTACGTTATTCCACTGAAAGAGGACATTACCGCTCAATGTGTAACAAAGAGCGGCGAAAGTGGAGGCTTCGCGGCTGCATCCCCAACATCGCGCCAAACGGTAACATAAAAACAATGCCAATAACAAATGTCCGGCAACATAACCGGTGTACGCTGCGAGCGGGTCAAATCGAAAAAGTACAGAAATTCCGAGCGTGAATAATGTGACGGGATAAAAAAACGCGGTTGTCGGATTGGCGGCAAGCGGTTGACCAAGATTCTCGTAAGGATTCCAAAGCGGTAAGCGTCCCGCCGTTACTTCGTTGTAAAGATATTGAAACAGTGGAGCGTAAAAATGTGCCCCGTCACGAAAACCAGGAATACCACCGAAAAACAACAAAAAAACAGTTACTAATACAAAAACAATCGGAAAAATCGTTTTAGAAAAATTATTCATGTCTTCGACAGTTTCGCAACGACAAATTGACAATGATTTATAATGACTGATTTATAATGACAAAATATTTGATATTTATCTTACACTGATTTTTTTGTTTTGCAAGCGATATTCCGAGCGTGTCTGACAATTGATTGGTTGTGGTCATTTCCGTTATTTCCAGCAATTATTTCCGGCAATCCGTTTTCTCGATTTCCTCACTCTCAAGCAAAAATTCTACGAAATCATTACCCCAAAATTTTTTTTATTTTCCGGCTTGACAAGTGCCGATGTATCGTGTAATATTTTGAACATATTGATTTCTGTTTTTAAATTTTAACCTTTGGAGACTATTTTCTATTTTGAAGAATAAATTGCCCGAATTTTTGTTCGGGTATTAACAATATCGAGTACGTCAACAGTTGTAAAAATCGCTTAGGCGATCTGTAATTTTCTACAAGACTAACGGATTTTCCGTGTAGAAAATTATTGTAGCAATACAAAGTTGCGTGTCTCCCGTTAGGGGAGCGTCGCGTGT
>JAIRTV010000603.1 GCA_031254675.1 Planctomycetaceae bacterium
TTGGTACGGATCAAAAGATCAACATCAAACGGAATATCAGACTCTTCAAATTTTGTATTCAAAAACACAAGATCAGAAAAAACAAGATCATTGCCTTCCAATGCAAAATCCACATCCGAATCCCGCCGGAAATTTCCTTTGGCTCGTGAACCAAATAACAACACCCGATCAATTTTGGAAGAGGAAACAAAAATTGATATTATTTCCGCACGATATTTTTCCGTCAAACCGTCATTCATGTTTCATGAACTTTTTCGTTCAGTATTTTGATACCTGCCCGAATCATCGGATATAATGTTTCTTTAATATACGGAACCGTTTCATTCGCTGCTTTTTCATTGTAAATATGACTGAATTGATTCCGGCGATCAAGTGCTGCCAGCCATAAATCAATATTTTCAAGTAATGCCGTTTGATAGGCTTTTTTAATTGTTTCACGCGGACTTTTTACATCAATTCCTTCTTCGTACAGGTAATCTTTTAAGGTTTTACAGCAAAGTTCGAATGTTAATTCGTAAGATTTCACGAGTCCGGCAAGTTCCAATTCATCATAACGCTCACGATTACATGCTGACTCAAAATGCTTAAACGACTTGTTCAGATTTTCAAGACGTTGCCGCCAACGTATTTCTGTATCTGTTATTTTCTGTTCGTTCGACATTTTTGCCCTTATTTCAATCGTTCAAACAATTTCGCAAAAATTCCATTGCGGCAATACTATCCATGTCGGCAATTTTTCGTCGCAATTCCGCATTCTGCTGTAATTCGTTGTCGGAAAAGAGATATTCTTCGTGTTGTGTCCCACTTTTGTGAATATCAATCGCTGGCCAAATACGTTTTTCCGCCATCAAACGGCTCAGGTGAATTTCCAAATTTCCTGTTCCACGAAATTGATGATAAACCGCATCATCCACAGGATTTTCCGTTTCAATCAATACCGAAGCAAGAATTGTCAGTGAACCGCCACCTTCAATTTTACGGGCGGAACCAAACAATTTCTTGGGTGCCTGCAAATTCAAGGATGCCAGATCAAGCGGGTGATCCGTGTTCCACGCCAACGAAAGCCGCGTAATCGAATCAAGAAAAATAAAAACATTCTTGCCGTATTCCACCATACGTTTCGCTTTTTCAAAAACAACTTCCGAAACATGAATGTGCCGCGCAGGAACTTCATCGAAAAAAGAACAAATCACTTCACATTGCGGACTCTTCAATTGCCGAATCATTTCAGTCGCTTCTTCCGGTCGTTCATCAATTAACAGCATGAAAACGTAAACATCAGGATGATTTTTCAAAACCGCTGTTGCCATTTTCTGCATCAACACCGTTTTTCCGCTTCTTGGTGGACTGATCAACAAACCACGTTGTCCAAAACCAATCGGCACCAAATGATCAATGATTTTTGTATCAATATCATTGTCATGAGATAAAACGATTCGGGTGTTTGGATGAACCGGAGTCAAATGATCGAAGTGAGGACGACTATGAAGGAGATTGGGTTCTTCGTGATTAATCGCTTCAACACGAAGTAACGCAAAATAACGTTCATTTTCTTTTGGTGGTCGGATTTGCCCTGAGACCGTACAACCCTTGCGAAGTCCAAAACGCCGTATTTGACTTGGCGAGATGTAAATATCATCTGGACAAGAAAGATAATGATAATCAGGACTTCGCAAAAAACCGAATTGATCGGGAAGAATTTCCAACGTGCCTTCACCAAACATCAATCCGTTTTTTTTGACACGTTGACGAATAATCAGAAAAATCAGTTCTTGCCGTGTGGAATTTTCGGACGTATTTTCAATTTCCAAACGGCGAGCTTCGCCAATCAGTTCTTGAACGGACATTTTTTGTAAATCGCTCAAATAAGTTGTATCGCCGTGTTGCTTTAATTTTTCGTACGTTTCGTCGTAATTCGGTTCGGTTGATCCTTGAATCCGTTCTCTGGAAAGAATTTCCGCAAGACAAAGCGGTTCTCCTCTTTTACCGACAACTCCTAAAGAAAACGGAATTTCTTGTGGATTTTGTTGCGAAATTGTCGTACCGGTTGAAGCGGACGCCTCGCCGGAAGAGACCGCTTTGCGGTCAGGTGTTACATCAATTTCGGAAGGTTCGTCTGTTTCCGGAAAGATTCCATATCCAAACGACGAGTTCTTTTGTGAACGATTATTTATCATTGTACAATTTCCTAAAATGACCGATAGGATAAGTTCGATGGATTCGCTCTCAGGCGAATCAACAAAGATTATGAAGCGTTAAGAATTAGTGAAAAAGATTTTTGTTTTTGCCACAACAATCTCTGACTTGCCATATCTGGTTAAGAATTATAAAAAAGATTTTAAGTTTGATCAATTTTGTCAATACTAATTTTTCAATACTGACAACCACATTAATTTGTTACGATTTTGTTTGATGGCTATGATTTTGAAAGTTCAGAAGGTGTGGCATCAAATTTTGGAGATTCGATAAGGTTGATTAACGATTCCAAGTTTCTAAATTTTGCCAAATTTTTTTCACTTGGTCAAGCGTCTCGTCCAAATTTCCTGAATTATCGATGATCCAGTTTGCTTTACGACGTTTTTCGTCGAGGTTGAGTTGTGTTTTTTCGCGGGCATCCAACTCTGTTGATGTCCAACCGCGTTTTTGGGTTCTGGCGATTCGGGTTGATCGGGGAACATCCACAAAAATAAGGTGATTGACCCTCCGATCCCAATGATGTTCCAATAAAAGCGGCGCATCCAAAATAACGTAACGACATTCGGATTCGGACAATTGACGGATTTGATCGTCGATTTTTTGGGTGATTTGCGGATGAACTAAAAAATTCAAAAACTGAAGTTCTTCGCAACCGGTTTCCGACGGATCGAACACAATTCGCGCCAACTCTTGACGATTGAGTTGACCGTTTGGGTTGAAAACCGCATTTCCCCAACGGTTTCGGGCAACAGTTTGGACGTTGGGTTGTTGTAACACTTCATGACCGATTTTATCGGCATCAATTCGTTCGGCACCTAACCGGCAAAACATTTCCGCCACCATACTTTTCCCGCTACCGATTCCGCCGACCAAACCGAGTATCAACATTGAAACAAAAAAGTCCACTCCCAAATACGTCGCCCTATATTCTTTCCAAAACAAGCCGTTGAATCCACAACAGCGAATGACATTGAATTATTATGATGGAACCAAGTTAAAAGTCAATCCTTCCCAGCGGAAATCGTAGATGAATCGTGAATAAAAAACTTGGAGTTTAGGTGTGCGTCGAATCCGGCAACATTGTTTGACAATCCGCGCAACAAATTCGTCACATATAAACAAACCATTAATACATTCCGTATTCTCAAAGACGTCTATCGAAATCGACGAAAAAGACACCACATTCGGACGACTCTCATTTGGGCTATCACAAACCACGAATTAACAATACAAAAAAGTTCGAGAAAATATCCAATGTCATCTTTGGTGGTTCTTTTTGTTATACTTCCAATTTCCACGGCTTGCGATATTCGTAGTGCAACATGGTATTTGCTTCATCGTTGTCGATGAATTTTTCGCTTTCGCCGTTCCAATTGAGTCGTTGCCGGACAGCTAGTGAAATATTGGCGATCAATGCCATTGATGTGCTGCGGTGACCGATTTCAATGTCGGCATTCGGCATTTGACGGGTTCGCATGCAATCCAAAAAATTCCGGGCATGAAGTTCCGTGATCCACTGGTTAATGCCAAGCCCTTTCGGAACGCCTTGTTCGGAGTACTGAGTTTCTTCCATACGACGACCTTTCGGCTGAAATTGTCCTGATTGCTCCGCTTTGGTGACGTACTTCCATTCGTTGGCGTATAAAGTGCCGTTGGTGCCTCGAAGTTCGATTTCCCCCAGCGGTCGGTATTTTTCGTCCGTTGCCAAGCAGGGATTTCCACAAGCTTCATACTGGCAGAACGACAAAAGTCTGCCTTTGGAAAACTCACCGCCGCCGAATTCGAAAAGTGCTTCGGCGGTATCCGGCACAGTGCGATCATCATCAACAATGTATCGACCGCCCATCGTGCAAACGCTTGTCGGAGCCGTTTCGCCGCAAAGCCAGCGCATAGCGTCGAGAAAATGCACGCCCCAGTTGCCCATCTGCGAGGAATAAAGCGTCCACCACCGGAATTTGTACGGCGCGATTGTTGCTTGGAATGGTCGTTCTGGTCGCGGTCCGAGCCAGAGATCCCAGTCGAAATCTTTTGGCGGTTCACTTGGCGGCGTCTTGCCGATTCCTTCGGGAAACATGTTACTCGGACGAAACGAACGACCTACGGTCACGTAACCCAAAAGTTTGTCGGCTCCTTGTTCGGCAAGGCTCTTGAATAGCGGCGAACTGCGACGGTGAATACCAACCTGTACAATTTTTTTATACTTTCGGGCTGCCTCAACCATTTTCCGTCCTTCGACAACAGTGACGCAAAGCGGTTTTTCGACGTAAACATCTTTGCCGGTCTTGCAGGCGTCGATTGTCTGGAGGGCGTGCCAATGGTCTGGCGTGGCAATAACCACAGCGTCAATATCCCGCCGCTCAAGCAATTTTCGGAAGTCGGTGGTTGTTTGCGGTTTGCCATTGAATTTTTCGTGTGCTTTTGCAAGCGTGGTTACGTTCACGTCGCAAAGTCCGGCGATTTCGGCGTCGGCGTGGACTTTGAAAGCGTCAAGAAGCTGCGTGCCCCGATTGGCAACGCCGATGAAACCAAGTCGGATGCGTTCGTTGGCTCCAGTGATTTGAGCGCCGGAGCTGGAAGTCTGGAGAGCCGCGAGACCGAATGTCGTGGTCGCCGCTGTTTTCAAGGCGGTACGACGAGTAATATTGTTGGTCATTTTTGCATCAGTATGTAATGTCATAATGAAATGAATCGCCAAAAACAAATAGCCCAAAAACAAATAGCACTGTAAACTGAAATTATCGTTACTTCGGTGAGTCCTCTGATTGGTGCGGTTTTCTTGGTCTCTTATGTCACATGATGCTAATGAAGATTCTACGCATAATATCTTTCGATCACTGTTTTGTCAATATCCCCTTCGAGAGACATCTTCAACTGAACTTTTGTAAAATTGCGTTTCACACTGTTAATAAAAGGGTTTGAAACATTGAAATCACATTGTTTTTTGTATTATTGTATCGTATAATAGTATTCATAAATAATGTTCCGAAAATCGATATATTGAAAAAAAAAAAGAGTTTCGCAAATTAAAGTTTCAATAACGACAACGTTTTTTGTTTCATAAAATACAAAAATCGAGTAAGCTGGTGTTATAAGTCCTTTTGATATCACTAGTTATAAAATTTTCAAAAGTCCGGTTCTACTGTATGGATTTTTCTTCGCCTATTAAATATAAAAGAATTACATTTGATTTTAGAAGTTTTTTGAAAATTCGGAAGAATGATACTTTTTTTTTGAAACATTACGAAATTGTATTTAAATTAAATTCAGAAGGAAGAATATTTGCAGCAATAAACTTTGTGTAAAATCTGAAACTTCAGTAAAATCATACACGTAACAATTTATATTATAACAGTTTCTGAAAAAGACATGCGGCGGAAATAACATCACTTGAAATTTTGGAATTGGCGATTAAAATAAAAGCGATTATTCAATGGAATTTCTAATATAGAGTTTTACTACGAAATATTTCGCAGGTTTTGATGGAACACGAGTG
>JAIRTV010000606.1 GCA_031254675.1 Planctomycetaceae bacterium
TCACGACAATCTTTTTTCTTGTTTTTTGTCTTATTCCGTCTGTTTCGTGTTAAAAAAAGAGTTAAACACGAAAGACATGAAATTTCACGAAACGCGCAAAAAATGAGAGAAAAGGTCTAATGAGCGCGTACCCAAAGGCAAAAGTCACGCACTCCAAGAATAGGTAGGCAACCTTTCGCCGAAAGGTTGCGTCGGCGATAGCCGACTTGCCCCTGTATTCGGACGGAAGCCAATGTTGCAGAACGGGTTGGAATTTGATTTTCTGCCGCACACTGCTTCAAGTCGGCTATTGCCGACGTGATGTTTCGGCGAAACATCACCCACCTTTTAGTGAATAGTGAATAGTGAATAGTGAATAGTTCGCAATCGGAATTATTCCCAAAATGGTAATAATTCCGCTTGCGGCAGTTCAACTATTCACTATTCACTCATAACTATTAACTACAAGGTGGGCAATCTTTTGCCGACAACAACCGAGGAGGAAGATATTTCGGCAAAAGGTTACCTACCTTGTTTGCCAGAAGTTGTCGAAAAGGTCTAATAATTGGAGTAATCATTTTGTCGATTGTTGACAACTCATGGCAAAACCATTAATATTTAGCCTTTCATCAGATTTTGTGGAGATAGTGTTCAAAATTATGCTGCGAGGCAATAACAATATTATGAAAAAAACGAACAAATTCCAAAAAACAACACGTCGCGAAATACTTGGCACAATCATGATGGGCGGACTCACGGCAGGAGTCTTAAGCCACGAAGAACAAATTCTTGCCGAAACGGAAAAAGAAGAAGTCGATGCCCGTTCGTCCGCAACTCGGAAAGATACGAATTGGTCAAAACTCTCCGATTTGAAAGAAAAAATTCCCGAATCAACCCTGTGTCAATTACCCATGAGCCGCATCATTCTTGGCGGCAATCTTGTTAGCGGTTTCGCCCACTCACGCGATTTGCTTTATGTTTCCGATCTTGTGAAAGCCTATCACACAAAAGAAAAAATATTTGCGACCTTCAAATTAGCGGAAGCCTGCGGTGTTAACACGTTCCTGATGAACCCCAGCCTTTGCGAACTCGTCAACGAATATTGGGAAAAAGCAGACGGAACATTGCAATTTATGACAAATTGCAGCGGTAAAAATTCCGAACAAATTCTCGCAAATTTCCAAAAATCAATCGATCATGACGCCTCCTCTGTTGTTCTTCAAGGCGAATCAGCTGATCGGCTTGTCCGAGAAGGCGATTTCAAAACAATCATTCAATGTGTCGAACTCACACGGAAAAATGATATTCCGGTTGGTATTGCGGCTCATCGGATTGAAACATTGCAAGCCTGTGTCTCGCACGGAATTATTCCCGACTACTGGATGAAAACTTTTCATCACCACCACTATTGGTCTGCCAAACCAGGACAAGAAGAACATGATAATATTTTCTGTCGCGATCCCAATGAAACAATTGAATTTATGAACAATCGACCCGAACCTTGGATTGCGTTCAAAGTTCTTGCCGCCGGTTCGATTAAACCTCAAGACGGTTTTCGTTTCGCTTTTGAAAACGGAGCGGATTTTATCTGCGTCGGAATGTACGATTTTCAAATCGTCGATGACATCAATATCTGCACCAATATTCTCAAAAGCAAACTAAACCGGAAACGTGAATGGAAAATATGATCTCGGCAAATAATTGTCGAACGAATCGTAAACGGACAAATTCTTTCGGAAACACGAATATTTATTCTTACATAAAGGAGTTTCAAAAATGTTGCGTACAAAAACTTGTGGAGAATTACGAAAAAGCGATCTTGGTTTTTCGGTAACACTTGCCGGTTGGGTTGATTCTGTTCGAGATCACAGTGGTGTTTTGTTTATTAATTTGCGAGACCGATACGGTTTAACGCAAATTGTTTTTCTGCAAGGTGCGAACGAGGAGATGTTCCAGACGGTTCGTTCGCTTCATCCTGAAGATGTTGTTCAGGTAACCGGAACGGTTCAACTTCGACCGGAAGGAATTGTCAACACAAAAATTCCAACCGGCGAAATCGAAATCAACGCCGAAACAATTATTGTGTTGAATCGTACAGAAATTGTTCCGTTTCAACCTTCTGTACCGGAATTGCCCGCCGAAGAAACACGATTGCGATACCGTTATCTTGATCTTCGGCGTCCTGCGATGCAGAAGACGTTGTTGTTACGTCATCGGATGAGCAAGGTTTTGCGTGATTATTTTGACGAACACGGTTTTGTTGAAATTGAGACGCCGATGCTTGGCAAGAGTACGCCGGAAGGGGCGCGTGATTATTTGGTTCCGAGTCGTGTGGCTCAAGGTCAGTTTTACGCTTTGCCGCAATCTCCGCAACTTTACAAACAAATCTTGATGATTGCCGGTTATGATCGATATTTTCAGATTGCCCGTTGTTTCCGCGACGAAGACCTGCGGGCTGACCGACAACCGGAATTTACGCAAGTTGATTTGGAGATGTCGTTTGTTGACAGTGAAGACATTATTGAAATGATTAACGGTCTTATGTCGCGTTTGATGAACGATGTTTTGGGACGCGAATTGAAATTGCCGATTCCGCGAATGAGTTACGATGAAGCGATGGAACGGTTTGGGCATGATGCGCCGGATCTTCGTTTTGGTATGGAACTTGTTGAGGTGACGGATTTGGCGAAAGAGTTTGAATTTCGAGTTTTCCGAAGTGTTGCGGATTCTGGTGGTCGGGTTCGGGCGATCAACGCCAAAGGTGTTGCCGGAAACTATTCGCGGAAAGATATTGACGGTCTCAATAGTTGGGTGATTGAGCAATTCGGTGCCAAAGGGATTGCGTGGCTCAAAGCCGATGCACAAGGAATATTGACCGGACCGATTGCGAAAAACTTTACCGAAACACAACTTCAACAAATTGCGGAACGGTTGCAAGTTGAAGCGAATGATTTTCTTCTTTTTTCGGCGGACACGTTTGAGGTAACCTGTAAAGTGTTGAATGGGTTGCGGCGACGGTTGGCGGCGGAGCTGAAATTGATTGATCCGAACGAGATGAATTTCTGTTGGGTGGTGCAATTTCCGATGTTTGATTGGGATGCGGAAGAACAACGTTGGATTGCAATGCATCATCCGTTTACTGCTCCGTTGGCAAGTGATCTGTCTTATCTCACAAACGCGGAGCAATCAAAATTTGCTCCTGAAAAAGTTCGGGCGCAAGCGTATGATCTTGTGCTGAATGGTTTTGAAGTTGGGGGTGG
>JAIRTV010000645.1 GCA_031254675.1 Planctomycetaceae bacterium
GTTTCACCGTGGGGTCTTATTGTTCCTTTAACGCTTCTTTCGGTATTATTCCTTTTTTCGCAACTTACTCAGACAACGCGACAAATTGCGGAGAGTTACGCGAAGGAGTTGGAAAATTGCGAGGAGTCAAAGATTTCGGAGTTGGTTGATCATCTTGTTCGGTTTGGCGAATACGGTATTCCGTCATTGGTTCAAGGGTTATGCTCTTCACGTGAACCGGTTTTCATGGCGTGTCGTCATACCTTGCAACACGAAATGGAACGCTGGGAACAGTTACCGACAACAGAATGTGTACGATATTATCGTTGCTTTTCCGTTGCGCTGCTTGACCGCGCAACAACATTCGGAACAACCGCTCAAGCGGAAACAAAACCATTTGCACAAAAAATGTTGCGGAATCTTGTTGCGTTTCCGAAAACCGATTCAACAGATTCGCGTTTGGTTACACGGAATTGTGAACAATTCCTTTCGATTATTGCAACAGCCCAAACAAAAGCAACAAATTCCAATAATCCCGTTACGCTTGATGATTCGATGGAGCCATCGAATACTGTAGCGAATACTGCTGCGGACAATTCTGTTGCGAGAATGACACGGTTTGATCGTGGATCATTCGATACAACGTTAGTGACAGTGCAAGGTACTCCGTTTCGTTCGGACATTTCGGGTGATGTTCCACAAGGAACAGATATTGCCGGACAAGACGCGGGTGATATGTTTGCGGCAAGTCGTGCGGAAAGGCTGTACGCTTATCATCAATCGCCGTTGTTTCAAAAACAATTCGGAACAGCGTCACAAAATTTGTCAACGGAATCATTGCCGAGTCGAAGGTTGCCGGATCAAAATATTCCTAACGATAATGCCGCAACAGAAATGTTGGCGTCGATGCGTCCTTCGCGTTTGCCTGATTCTTCGTTGGCGACGGCGGGATCAACAGACAATTTGTTCGCCAAACCGGAAGGTAAAATTGCACGAAATAATCGTTTGCCGGAATTGAGCAATTCCCGCCCTGCGTCTGAACAACACGTTTCGGTTCGCGATTCGTTGTTGGCAACTGATTTTTCGGGAGAAACCGAAGACGCTCTTCCTTGGGAAATTCGGGAAATAACGTTAGACAAAATTGCGAATCTTTCTTCGTCGCGATTGATGCGGTTGCTTCATCATCCCGATGAACGTTATGTCGCGGAGGCGCGGAAAACGCTCATTTCGCGAGATGGATTTCGTGATATTCATTTGAAATTGGCTTACCGTTTATATCATCCGGTTTCGTCGGTTCGGTTGGAGATTATTTCGCTGTTGCCGAACACGTATGGAGTTCGTTCGGACGTTTGGCTCTCCGAACTTCTGGCGGATCCCGACAATGAAGTACGTTATCGCGCTGCCTCTTTTCTCGCAACAGCAGGCGATCCGGCAATGCAACGGCTTGTTATTGATAAAGGCAAACGCGATTCCGATGCAAGAATTGTCCATTTAGCCGACCAATTGCTCGAACAACAACGCCATCGGGTTCGGCGTTAATTCAGAATAAAAAGAGAAGACGAAAATTCGTTATTAGTTTCGATTGAAACAAATAACAACAATTTTGAATTGAAATCTATGTTGTTACGTGTTGTTACAGTGCGAGCAATTTTGGAATAAAATAGTTGCAAATTTACCTAGAAGATTTTTTACAACGATTATTTATCGTGTTGTATGCGTACATTTTTTTGTAGCGAATATCTTTGAGGGAAGAATAAAAATCATAGAAAATCAACAAAGACGAACTAATTTTCTTGTAATTGAGAGAAGACTCGGCGGGATATTGTCATGATATTTATTTTTTAGTAATAAAAAATTATTCTGACGAAACCGACACATGATCTTTCTTTACTATCATTTCTTATTGACAAAACGAATTTCTTTTGAGCGATTTACAAATAGAATTTACCGTTTTTCTCGACAATTTTTTTGGAACACTTTGACTTGGTGGATGAAATCGTCAACATCAGAACAAATCAGATAACTGATGTGATATTTGATGTCTAAGAAAACTTTTTTCTAACACCGTTTGCAAAGCAACGGATACCTCGCACAGTATGTCGGACGTATCTCGTATATTGTTTCAAAAACATATATTTGCAGCAATATTCTGTTTGGTTTTTGTACACGATACATTCACAAAGAAGGAGAACACGATGATCTGTCAATGTACGCAATTAGGTTGTGCGGCGGTTTACGCACGATATTCTTCTGATCTTCAGGACATTTCCAGTATTGATGGTCAGATACGTAAAGCGCGAGAATGGGCGGAGCGTAACGGATTTACAATTCACGAGCAACATCGTTTTGTTGACGAAGCGATTTCCGGTACGAAAAATTGTCGTCCCGGTTTGGATCAGATGCTTGCTGTTGCCGAACGCGGTGAATTTAATCTCTTACTCGTTGAAAATTTGAGTCGTCTTGCGCGGAGTCATGTTTACGCTTCCACGATGATGATGCATTTAGTTTACGTACTGAAAATACGTATTATTGGTATTGACGACGGTTGCGATACCAATAATTCCGGTTGGGAATTGCTCGCTAGTATCAAAAATATATTAAACGAACAATATATCCGTGATCTTGGAAAAATGGTACGACGTGGGCATATTGAAAATATCATGCAAGGTTTTTCAACAGGCGATTTATGTTTCGGTTATAAATCGGAACCGGTTCAGGAAAACCACACGCATTGTCGAAATCAAACAATCAAAAAACGTTATATTATTGATGAAGAAAAAGCGGTTTGGGTGCGACGGATTTTCGATTGGTATGTGAACGAAAATCGGTCGCTTCAATGGATTGCCAAAGAATTGACACGGCTTGGTATTCCTAAAGATCATCGCGCAACAACGGCAAGATGGAATCATAATATTGTACATCGTATTTTGTCGAACAAAAAATATCTCGGAATATGGGTATGGGGGCAAAAACGTTCCGAACGCAATCCTGTTACCGGAAAGATTCGTTGTTTCCAATGTTCGCCGGAAGAAATCGCACAATATACTCGTCAGTTTCCCGAACTTCGGCTCATCGACGATTACCAATTTGCCAAAGCTCAAGATTTATTAAAACAAAGACGAAGTATCGAAAAAAATAAAAATGGAACGTTTCGAAGATATATTTATAATCGAAACAAATATCTTTTATCCGGTTTGGTGAAATGTGGAGAGTGTGGCGAGACTTATGTGGTTAGTGGTAAAAATAGTCAATATATCTATTGCCAAAATCGGCGGCATCATGGAAATTGTCAAAATCGGACATTATTACCGCGACGTCTTGCCGAAAAACTAGTTTTGCGGGCAATTTCCGAAAAAAACCTGAACAATAAACAATGGATTGACGCGATTCATTTGGCGATTAAGAATTCGATTCGGATTGGCGGTCGAGGTATTGGCGGTAAAATAAAATCGAAAGAACGTATTATCAATAGTTTACGCCAAAAGATTGATCATCTGATTGACCAGATGGAAGATCATCCTGTTCCGGAACTTCGCCAACGTCTGGAGAAACGAACCGAAGAATTACGTCAGGCGGAACTAGAATTGCAGGAACTTCGGAATCAGACGTTTAAAATGATTCCCATACCAAACCGTTCTTGGATTTTGGAAAAATTAAGTAATTTGAGTAAGATACTTGCCGGTTCGATTGACTCCGGCAATCAGGCATTGCGAAATATTTTGGATTCGCCGATTTCGGTTGTTCCGATCAAAATTCCGGGTAAAAAGCGATGTTTTTTGCGTGGAACAATTCGGCTTCGGGTTGGAAAAATCGCAACCGCATTGACCGGAATCAATTCGGAAAATATCCCCAATGATGTGGTTGAAGAGTTGGTTATTGACTTCCGAGACACAACATGCCGCGATGAACGGCGACAAAACGTTGCCAATTTGTACCGAAATGAAGGTTGGTCGATCAAAAAGATTAGTGAAAAAGTAGGAATTTCGTTGCGATATGCTTCCGAACTACTCAAAGAAGATTATCAACGCAAAGGCGAAACAATCCCTGATTTTCGTACTTCCAACCATGTTGTTTCTGTTGCAAAATCCGTAAAAATCGAAATGTAAAATCAATATGTTCATGAGAAATGTTCGTGAGAAATATTGCAAACGTCCATGACCGAAATGAACGCCAATGCGGTACACTCGCCTTGATTCCTAGTCAAAGACATACCTTGACAATCAGACATTCCTTAGGATAATTTGAGGGCAATAAAAATTGAATTAGGCAAATAAATTAAACTTTCGTATGTTCTGCTCAACAAAGAGAAGTACAACAAAGATTCATCGGGAAATTATTTAGATGAATACAACCACCGACGATGAGGATCGACCTCAACACACCACTCAAAGAACAACTTATTTGATTCTTTGGGCGTTGTGTATTTCGCATCTTTTTAACGATACGTTTCAATCACTGATTGCGGCAAGTTATCCGTTACTGAAACATTCGCTTTTGTTGTCGTTTACTCAGATTGGACTGATTGCGACAACATTTCAGTTTGCGTCGTCGATTTTCCAACCGATTGTTGGTTGGTACACGGATCGGCATCCGCAACCTTATTCGTTGCCCATTGGAATGACCTCGACTTTTGCCGGTATTATTTTACTTTCGCAGGCGTGGAATTTTCCATTGATTCTTGTTTCGGTTGCGTTGATTGGTTTTGGCTCGGCGGTTTTTCATCCGGAATCATCACGAATTGCGTACCTTGCGTCGGGTGGACGGTTCGGGTTGGCGCAATCACTGTTCCAGGTTGGCGGGAATGCCGGCTCCTCACTAGGTCCCCTGCTCGCCGCAATCCTCATCGCTCCTTACGGGCAAAAAAATATCATCTGGTTTGGAATTGCCGTTTTTTGTTGCATTCTGTTCATGATTCCAATCGGATATTGGTACGCGCAAAAATTGGAACAAATTAAACTGCCTCAAAAAAAAGAACAGAAAAAAACAAAAATCAAACAATTATTGTTGTCAAAATACAACGTTCTTGTTTCCGTTACTATATTATTGTTGCTTGTTTTTTCGAAAAACGTTTACACGGTTAGTCTGACAAATTTTTACACGTTTTATCTTATTGAAAAATTTGATGTTTCGGTACAATATTCTCAGATTTACTTATTTATTTTCCTTTTTGCGGTTGCCGCCGGTACAATTATTGGTGGTCCTGTTGGCGATAAAATTGGACGAAAATATGTGATTTGGGTTTCCATTCTTGGAGCGGCACCGTTTACGTTATTATTGCCTTACATCAATTCGCTTTGGGGAACTTGCGTTTTAACGATAATTATTGGAGCGGTAATGGCGTCGTCCTTTCCGGCAATTTTGATTTACGCTCAAGAATTAGTTCC
>JAIRTV010000010.1 GCA_031254675.1 Planctomycetaceae bacterium
CATGTTTTTTAGCGTTACGAAGAATTTTACCTGCTAAATCAATGATAATCGAATCATCAGCGAGGGTTAGTCCGGCACCGCAACATTCCGTTTTATAATTCCAATCGTCAACCGGTTCCGCACCCAACGCTTGAAGTAATATTTCCATTGAACTTGGTTGTTCGCATTCGTCGAATTGCAAATCTTTGGGCGGACGAGTGAGCAAACATCCGTAATAACATGCCGGTTTGTAGCCGTCTAACTTTTTTGTAACCGATGCCGCGAGTTTTTCGAGACCGATTTTTTGGAAAATTTGAATGAGATTAACAATTTCCGTTGTTCCTGCAACCGTATCTTCAACGATTTGCGACATTTCATTGCGAAGTGATTCGGAATTTTTCAATTCATTAGTAACTTTAATCAGTTCCATCGAACACATGGGGCAAGGCGCAAAAAGTTGTTTGATGCCGTCCCGTTCGGCGATTGCCAGGTTACGGGCGGGCAACGCAATTGCTAATTTTTTATTGAGATTATGTGCCGCTGTCGCGCCACAACAAATCCAATCGTCAAGTTCATGCAAACCAATTTGAAGCTGCTTCATACATGCCCGAACTGATTTTTCGTAGTCATAAGACGAACCATGTAACGCACAACCCGGATAATAACCAATGTCCATTCGTTTCTCCTCAATTTTTCTGTTGTTCACAGATTACGCAGATTTTGGAAAGATTTTTTTTCAAAAATGACTTTTCTAAAAGCAACTATTATATCTAAAATGCTCCACACACTCAAGGGAACTTCAATAACTCTAATTTTCCCAACGTTTATGGGTATTTGGTGGATGATGTTTCAAAAGGCGGGCAATGTTTCGCCAACATCATCCGTAATTTTATTGGAACATTTCCTGGGCAATTTTTGATCGGGAGAAAATGTACTTGCCGGATGCTTCATGTGGAATTGAGTCAACGTACTCGAAGTCGATTTGCATGCCTTTTCCTAAGTACGCTTCGGTCTGCTGACGGATGAAATCAATGTCGTCTTGGTTTAAAGTCCGATTCTTTCCGCCGCCAATGCGATAAAGTAATTTTCCGTATTCCTCTTGCAAAATCTGTACTTGTCCGAGCGAGGGACGTTGACCGACGATTGGCAACGCCAGAGAAGGACCGACGCAAAAACGTCCGTCCATGCCAACGAGAAAATCAGTAACACGACCAGCCACATCCGCTATTCGCGGCAAATGCCGACCACAAGAGCAAGTTCCAGCTATTCGAGATGTTGTATCTTTTAGGCGGTAACGGATCAACGGCATCGGGTCGTTCAGCAGATCCGTGACGACAACTTCGCCGATTTCGTCCGGTTCGGCATGACGACCGTCCTTGAGAATTTCGACATAAAGCCCTTCGGTCATGATGTGCATACCTTTGTGGTGGTCGCATTCGCTGGCAATAACCGAAAATTCCCGTGTCCCGAAACGATTGAACACGGGTGCTTCGAAAACTTCGTTGATGACTTTCCGATACTCCGGCATCAACACTTCGGCTGAAGTAATAATCGCTTTCGGCTGGTAAGGAACAATGCCGTTTTGTTTCAGGAACATGGCAAAAACCGCCGCGGCACTAGCGTAAGCCAGGATAATCAAAGGACGCCAACGTTTAAGCTGTTCGTTGAACTGAAGCATGTTTTCCGGTGTCATTCCGGCGGCATTGAGCATCAGTTCTTTCGGAAAAATCATGCCTTTGAGTTTTTGCTTCCAACCGAGCGGCGGCATATCTCGAGCCGCTCCCCACAGGGCTGCCCGACGATAACCAACATCATAGCCTGTCCAACAGTCATGCCGCAAAGCCGCCGCTTGCCGAGACCATTTTCGGTCGTGACTGTAATAGTAGTTGACCGGCGTTCCTGTGGAGCCGCCCGTTTTGTCGAGAATTAGATCGTCTTTAGACCATTGCGGATCAAATAATTGATCGAAATGTTCCTGGAGGTCTCGCTTGTCAAGCAACGGCACGGAAAGCATGTCAGTGTCGGTTTTGATGTCACTCGGAACAATCCCAGCCCGATCAAAAGATTCTTTATAGTACGGAATATGCCGGTAAGCACGGTCAAGAATACGACGAAGCCGCGCCCAAGCAAGTTCCTGAAGTTCGTCCGGCGAAAGAAATTGTGTCCGCTCAAATTCCTTGAAGTAACGGATTTCCGCGTAATCACCACTACGCCAAAGATCAAGCGGATTCAAAATATGTTTGATAAATTGTTGATAGATTGGCATTAACTGTCTCCAAAATAAGTTAAAAAATTATTGACAACAAAAATGTCGGCATTGATAACATACCCAATCAAAGAGTAAACGGAATTGACACACCGAATGATTTTTCCAATGCCTTTGTGTGCGTCAATTTTGTTTGCACTTAACCAATAATCCGTTTCTGACTACTCGAAGAGTCCGAAAATAATTGTTTTATTTTGATAGGGGGTTGTTCGTTCAATACCTTCTTCCACAAACGGATTCCAAACTTCTATTTCTGCAAGGTAAGAACCCGCCGGAAGACGGTCAGACGGAAAAAAAGAACCAATAAACTGTTTGTTTGCATTACCGTTTTGAATAATACTCTCGTAGGTACGACGCAATTCATTGAACGTTGCGGCTTTCGAAAAAATTAGCGAAGCGTTAATTGTTTCTTTTGAGTTTGAAAGGGTTAATGGAACTTTTTCACCGGCTTTGATATTATGAGCGGTCAATAAGTTTCCAGTCGGCGAACACACTTTCAACTCTTTAATATCAACTCCCAATCCATTCGCCACACTTGACGAATCAGTTGCCCAATCAAACGTGAGACGCTCTTTCCGTTGCGATTGTGCTTTGCGAATCATAAAATAAGCCGGAATACGTGCGCTAATCCAACCGCGCGTTAAAAATTGATGACCGCCAGCCAGAATGGAAATTTCTAACAATCTTGTGTTACCGTAACCGCGATCCAAGCAAGCGGTTGCTTCCGTTTCCGGCGCAAAAATAATACCACGCGGCGTCAACGTGGAATAAAAACCAACAAAACCAAATGTAATCGCTTCTTCATGTTGTTGGTCAAGAATCGTGTACGTAGCCGAGCTGGACTGTCGCAAAAAACCTTCCTGAAACAAACTCACTCCAAACACCAAAACTCCAGCAACCAACGAAGTCAACGGAACCGTCCACAATAACCAAATCCGATGTTTGAATAAACTCAAAACATAAATATTGACGGGTCCAATTAATATTGCAAAAACAATAATCAAAACCATAATCAATTTTATATTGATACTATAATCGGCAACAACCGGAAGCGATGAGAGCAATGTTGTTTCATTTGGATACCTCACTCCTCTGTTTGAATGGGCAGAAGAATTGACACTTCCGTAGGTGTTACGCCAAAGTTTTACGTGTAACAAAACTGTTTCTCGAAACGGTTCGATTGCCGGTTTTGCCGTTTCCGTATTTTTGTCAAATATATAAACAAGTCCGAGAATTGCCTGATATTGTTGTGCTGAATTTTGTGCTGAATTTTGTGTTGACGTTTGAGCGGCGTCTTCGACGGGCAACCATTCTTTCGGAATGTTGCCGTTAGTTCCAACAACACCAAGTATTCCACCGGTTTCGGTATATTTTTTCAGTGCCTCGAAAATTCCGGCGTGTTGTTCTTGAATTTCGTTCCATTCGGAATCTGTTAAGATAACGGCGTCAAACCGTGTGTACGCAAGCCAGTAATCACTCCATTCTTCCACCGGAATATTGGAAGTCCACGACATCAGTTCCGCCGGCGGAGTGTGAGAACCGCTTGCAGCGGGAACAACAATTGTTGATGGCGGTATCGTTACCGTTTCATTTTCTTGATTTTCCGTTTCTTGTTCAGAGTTTTCCGTTTTTTCCGGCGAAACTCCATTTTGAAACAAATTACGCAGATCACCGCCAACATCTTTACTCGTAAGAATATTGGCAATATCGTGCGAATGCGAATAGTAAAAACGACCATGATTATTGATTTTTCGAAACAGTACCGAATCATCTTGAGAACGTCCATCAATAATCACTTGAGCTTCATAGCTGCCGCCCACCGGAAACCCCATCGGAAACGGCGGCTGAAGCAAACGGAGAATCACCGCCGATTGCGGCGGAACCATAACACTGTTGGACAACCGACTCAATGCGGTTGTACCGTACATGTAATTATCTTTCGGTATTTCAAGACGAACCGTATGAGATTTCGTGTCGTTATTCGTCACACGAAAACGATATTCCAAATAACCGTAACCGCTCGACGTACCGGTATCGGAAGTCATTGAAATTTCCTGAATCGAAATCTTATCAAAATTGACAGCATAAAGCAAATTCCGTCCAAAAAAGAATAGCAGAAATAGAGAAAAAATAATCGCGTATTTGATTACCGGATTTCGCAACATCATATTGACTATTGAAACAGAATGGAGTTGTTAATATTTTCGTAATATTTTAGCAGAACTGTCAATTTAACTTTTCAGTTAATGAAACATGTTTTGGTCTCTTGTGTTTGCGTGTGTACTTTACGTTCAAAAAAGAAAGACACTCAAAACTTGGGAATCTTGTTATTATCTTACAAACTTACCGAAAAATTACAAGAAACCAAACAATTTCACTGAAATATTTTATGACAAATCATTTATCTTTGTTGTCTGATTTATTTTTGACAACTGATATTTTTAGAGGAGTTTCTCAAACGACTTGGGCTTCAAGATCGGCGAAAGAAACATCGGTGTAACTATTATTTGTCATG